>NYYH01000090.1 GCA_002686705.1 Bacteroidota bacterium | reverse complement strand
TAATGAAATGTATATTTTCATAAAATAGCTTGACATAATTTAGCATGTTATTTTAAAAGAAGATTCCAAATTGGTATTTAAATTCTTTTTTAAATAATATGGAGAGAAAATGAATTCAAAGCAAATTCAAAAAACAAGAAGAGATTTTTTAACGCAAAGTAGCGTTTTGGCAACAATGGGCCTTGCAACGTCTTTGACTCCAGAACTATTGTTTGGAAAATCAAAAACTGACCTAAAAGGTGTTACTATAGAATATTGGAATATGATCGGTGTGCAAAACAAAATTGTTCGTCAACTAAGCGAAAATATTGTCAAATCATTTGAAAAAAGAACTGGTGCAAAGGTAAAGGTGTCTTGGAACGGTTATGGCGATATAATTGGACCAAAATATAGAACAAATATGATCGGAGGTATAAAGCCAACAGTTTTTGACGCTTGTGCAAGATGGACAGGACAATTAAGGGGTTTCCTGAGGCCAATGAATGATTTTATTGACAACAATTTAGATTATCAAACAAAGTCAGCAATTGATTGGACTTTTCCTATTATAAAAAAACAAAATAGTGGATTTAAAGATTCAAATAATATAATGGACATGCCATTTGGTCTTATTGCTCAAGCTCCAGCTTTAGTTAGAAGAGATCATTTTGAAAAAGCAGGCATTGATTTTGATAGAAACTTCCCAATCAGAGACACAGATCATTATGTTGAATTATGCAAGCAACTTCAGTCATCTGGAATAAAATATCCAACTGAAGTATATGGTAAAATTTGGGATTTTGCTGACACTCAATTAAATGGATGGATAAGATCTGTTGATGCAACAAAAGATGATTTTTTAGATCCAACATGGTCATATTCTAATGCAACATCTGATGCATGGATCAAAGGTGTTCAATTCTATGTTGATTTATATAGGAAACATAAATTCAGTTCTCCCCAAACCGTAGGAAGTTCTGATGAGGCATCAGTAGAAGAATTAATTAAAGGAAGAAAAAGTATTGTGCATTGTGACTTGTTAAATAGGGGAACCTTGCTAGCCAAGGCTCCTAATGAAATGAGTGATGGCACAATTCAGTGGTCTCCTCAATTTCCCTTAACAGGAGGAAATTCAGGTTCAAATTCTGTATTGGCTTGGTTCCCAATGTATATAGTTAAACAGGATGGGCCAGATGCAAATTTAAAAGAAGAGGCTGCCTTTGAATTCATTAAAGAGTGGCTACTTCCTGAAAATCAAATTGCCTATGCAAAATCATCGGGTTTTAGTGTTCGAAAAGATACTTGGGATGCATTAAATGGATCTGCTGATGGATATGCGGAAGCAATGAAAGCAATGCTTGACACAAGAGTACCTCCAGGAGTATGGGCAAATCACCCTAAATCAGTTGATTTTCAATACAATCTTCTTGCACCTCATGGACAGAAAATGTTTCAAGGATCTCCAGTTGAAAAGGAATTAGAAGCATATGAAAGCAAGGTTAATGCTGCCCTAAAAGCATAATATAAATTAAACAAGGGGAAAATTCATCCTTCTTTAACTTTATATGCTTTTAGATCAAGAAAAAAGACTGGTAATTGTTTTTTTAATACCTACCAGTCTTTTTATGCTTTTGCTCCTGTGGATTCCTTTTATCCAAGGTTTTTGGATGAGTTTCCACCTATGGCCTTTTATGGGTGAACCTAAATGGAAGGGATTTGATAATTATTACAACTTTATAACTGCTGATTATTTTTGGGATTCTATAAAGGCAACTATCATATACAGCTTTTCAACTGCTTTTCAATTATTAATAGCACTTGTTGCAGCACTAGTAATGAATCAACCATTCATACCTTTTAAGTCATTATGGAGGGGTATAATGATTGTTTCCTATGCTATGCCACCAGTGGTTGTTGGAGGTATTTGGCTCTTTCTATTAGACCCAGGGTTAGGAATGATCCCATATTATTTGATGGAATTAGGAATCATAGATGAACCAATTTGGTGGTTTTCAGAAGGCGTATGGGCAAGATGGATAATTACTTTTGTGGCATCTTGGACGTTTTGGCCATTTATGTTTTTAATTATTCTTTCTTCTCTTCAAGCTATTCCTAAAGAATATTATGAACTTGCAGAAATTTATGGAGCAAACTATTTCCAAAGGTTTTTAACGGTAACATTTCCTAGAATAAAATCAGCAATATTAATAGTTATAATTTTGAGATTGGCATTCAATTTAGCTAAAATTGAACAACCATTCACACTTACCGGTGGTGGTCCTGGCTATGATACAAGTGTTTTAAGCATATTGATGTATCGATTTGCTTTTATGTCGGGTGATTTTGGAATGGCTTTTACAGTTGGATTATTTTTGGTATTATTTACAGGTGTTCTACTTTTACCATTTGGTTTTATTTATCATAAAAATTTAAATAATAGATTTTAAATCAAAGTCGTATGAAATCAAGAATTAGTATCACTGAAAAGTTAATCTCTTTTTTTTTACTAGGGATGATTATTTTTATGATAATGATTCCTTATACATACATCATTGTTACAGCATTCAAAGCACCCGGAGAAGTTTTTGAAACAAGTTGGATGCCTGAACAATTCAGCTTTCAGGCCTGGTATGATGTATTCCAAATTTTTGATTTTCATAAATACTTAATTAATAGTCTTATTGCGGGTCTTGGCACTTCAATAATTGCAATAGCTATATCATTACCTGGGGCATATATTTTTGCTAGGAAAAAATTCGCTTATCGTGAAACCTTATTCTATTTAATTGTTGGAACACTTGTTTTTCCTTTTATTCTATTAATAGTACCAATTACGATTATTTGGATAAAGTTTGGCCTATTTAATACTTATTGGGGCTTATGGATTGCTTTTCAGATTTTTGCCGTGCCTTATTGTGTTTGGATTTTGAGAGGTTTTTTTGCACAGTTATCACCAAATCTTGAAGAAGCTGCAATGGTTTATGGTTGCACTCAATTTCAAGCATTTTACAAAGTAATGATTCCTTTAGCTAAACCAGTTATGATATCAGTTTTATTCTTATCGTTCCTTTATGGTTGGAGTGATTTTCTTTTTTCAAATATGCTTACAACTGGAGGGGGCCCACAAACAGCATCGGTTGCAATTTATATTGCCGCTGCAGGAGGAGAACGTATAGAATGGGAGTTACTTGCTGTAATGACTTTAATTACTGGAATTCCTCCAGTAATTATATATATGTTCGCACAAAAATATCTTTCTCAAACATTTGCATCAGCAACATAATAGTCAGTAAAATAAACAATAATGAATTCATCACTTCAAAAATATTCTGGTATAAAAATCCAAAATTTAAGAAAAACATTTAACAAAAATAATGTGATTGCATGTGATAATGTCAATCTTGATGTTGCAGAAGGTGAATTACTAGTTTTACTTGGACCATCAGGTTGTGGAAAAACTACAACATTGAGGTGTATAGCAGGTTTAGAACATCCAGATAATGAGAATGCAATTATTGTTAAAGGTGAAGATCTAACTAGAGTAATACCTAAGGATAGAAATATGGCCTTTGTTTTTCAAAATACAGCCCTATTCCCACATTTAAACGTTAGAAAAAACATATCCTTTGGTTTAGATATGAAAAAAAACTTAACTAAGGAAGAGATTAATCAAAAAGTAATAAGTTCCGCAGAAATGCTAAAAATAAATGATTTGCTTTATAGGTATCCCCGGGAATTATCAGGAGGACAAGGTCAAAGAGTAGCTTTAGGCAGAGCTATAGTAATGGAGCCTACTGCATTTTTACTCGATGAACCCTTTGCTGCTTTAGATGCAAAACTAAGGGTTGAAATGAGGACCGAAATAAAACTTATTCAACGTAATTTAAACACAACAATGATTTTTGTTACTCATGACCAAGAAGAAGCATTAACAATTGGTGATAAAATCGCTGTCATGAATGAAGGTGTCGTTCAACAATATGATACTCCTTTTAATATTTATTATTACCCAAAAAATCAATTTGTTGCAAATTTTATAGGATCTCCTCCTATCAATCAATTTGAATGTACGTTTCATTCAAAAAATTATCTCCTTAATTCTAAAATTTTTAATATTAAAATACCAGAAAAAATACAAAAAAACATAAATGATGAAAGAATCATATTAGGGATTCGTCCTGAAAGTATAAAAATTGGTGATAATTATACTGATGTAAAGGGTCAAATAAAATTAATTGAACTGATGGGGAGTAGAACATTAATTTTGATAGATTGTGAAGGAATTGATATAAAAGTTCTTGTTCAAGGGGTAACTAACTATTCAGAAGGTGAAAATGTTAGTTTAAAGTTTGACACAGAACAATCTTTTTATTTTAATTCAAAAGGTGAAAACTTAATAAATTTTCTAAATTAATATTATGTCGAGATTGAAAAAATTATATGAAAAGGATGGTTATATTGTACTAAAAAACATTATACCTAGTGAAATTTTAATTCATCTAACATCTATTATAGACAAGCTAGTAGCAGATGGAAAAAAATTAAAAGTAACAAATGACTATTTTGAAATACTAAATGACCTGTCCTCTGGAAAGCCTAGAATTGAAAGGATTAAATCTCCTCATAAATTAGACAATTATTTTTTGAATATCTTAAAAATAACTGAAATCAAAAATACCCTTAAATTATTACTAGGTGAAAATGTCAGACTTCAAAATGTAAAATTAAATCTAAAACTTGGAAATGGCGGGTCTCCTGTCGAATGGCATCAAGATTGGGCCTTTTATCCACATACAAATGATGATGTATTAGCTGTTGGTATAGTGATAGATGATATGACTGAAGAAAATGGTCCAGTTATGTTTGTCCCTGGTTCTCACAAAGGTCCTATACATAATCATATGTCTAATGGTTTTTTCTGTGGAGCTGTCTCTGAAGACATTGTAAATCAATTTGTTGATAAAGCTCAAAGTATGATACTGCCATCAGGATCTGTTACTTTTCATCATGCGAGACTTTTACATGCATCAAAAATTAACAACACAAGTAAACAAAGACGATTTCTTCTTTACGAGTTAATGTCATCTGATGCGTGGCCACTTGCAGGTTCAGCATCAGTATTTGGTAGCTGGGTAGACATGAACGATAGAATTATTTTTGGGAAACAATCTGTTCACCCAAGATTAAGTAACGTACCTGTAAGAATTCCCCAGCCTTTACCTAAAAAAATGACCTCAATTTATCAATTGCAAAGAGATGGAGATAACAAAGTATATTCTCCTAAATCTTAAAAAAACTATAAATAGTATTTATTTTAATAATTAAACAACTAACTGATGAACAAAAAACTTTTATTCGGCATTACAGAGAAGGGTGTAATACATACTGATATAGATCCACCCATTTTACTCGACGATAAATTTAAAATGGTTAAGGAATCTGGTGTTTACGACTATTTTGACAAAACCCCTCCGGTAAATCAGGTTTCCGAATATTTACGCTGCAGTGAAAAATATGATCTCCCTATTTTAGCAGGAGGATGGTTTTATCTGTTAGGAAGAGACGAAGAACTACTCTTTGAGAATATCCGCATAGGATCGCAACTTGGAAGCCTCGTCCACAACACTCAAATAATGATGGATCATGCAAATGGTTCTTTAGTTTCTGACAAAGAAGTCTCCGAAATTTATTTAAAAGCCTTTGAAATTGGAGAAAAATTAGGTTGCCGTCCAACTTTTGAGGTTCACGTAAACATGTGGTCAGAGGATTTCAGACGAATTGAGAAGGTTGCGGATCTAGTTGAGCGAAATGGTGTTCCCTTTCGTATGACCTTGGATCATTCCCATGTGATTTTTAAAATTAACAATCCACGAGAACAGGAGGTATTCAATATTAAAGAATCAATTGAAAGTGGAGATCTAGTTCTTGATCCTTATAAAAAAAACCATGTATCTGGAAAGTGGATTCAAAGAGGCTTTGTTGGACATTGTCATGCACGAGCTGCAGTCCCTAACAATCCAAGGAATATATGGCAACATCATCCAAGCTTGGAAGAACTACCATCCTCTCTTCATCCGCAGGATACGATTGGTAGAGGAATACAATATCCTTTCATCAAACCATCACCAGGGCAATGGCATAGTGATTGGGATGAATCCAGGTTAGATCCTTGGAAGGAAATCTTGAGACAGTTGATGCATTATCACTCTACAAATTCTGAAAGCATTCTAAAAACCATCTCTACTGAATTCATACCCCATCCGGATTACGGTGGAGGCGCTAAATACTACTTTTAGTTATTATACAGGCAACGCTTTCTTTACTTCAACCTGCAGATATGTTCTTATTTTATTATAATATATGATTGCAAAGGACTTATTGGAGACCGTTGTATTTTAGAATTATCAAGGCCTAATACTTCTTTTAAGGCAATCGTTTCTCCCGGAACATTACCATCATTCAGTTGATCAAACCCAATAACCGAACCTTTCGTCAAATGACCTTTAATTAATCTTAAACAGTCTTTTGTTGGTTTGTATAAATCTAAATCAAAATAGGCAAACGATATTATTGTCTCAGGATTTTCTTCAAGATACTGTTGCAAAGTTTT
>NYYH01000067.1 GCA_002686705.1 Bacteroidota bacterium | reverse complement strand
TTTTCCTATAAATCAATCCAAGCATAGTCACCCCAGGATAATTTCCAAAAATGTACGTGGCTGTCAATCAAGAGATATCCATAGATGCTACAGCCATAGCCTTGAACGCTGCTGGATCAGGAAGAAACCCATGCCCACAGCCCGAAGGAACCTTTAAATGTCCATTCCTAATTGTCAGATCGAGTTCACCTAATTCAGTACGCAACGGGTTTGGGTTTGCATCAAGCTCAATTGGGCCGTTTCCATTTATTGCAGCAAGACAATGTAACGACGCAGTTAGGCCTAGTCCCGTTCCCATGTAGTGCATCGCGCACACTTTCTCACGCTGTTCTGCCATTCTCCCCACAGCCAGCACACCGCTTACTCCACCCCATTATATTCATAAATTAGACTTATTTTTAATAATAATTTTAATTTGATCTCCCGAATTATTTATAACTTTATCATATGCTGTTAAAAATTGATCAATACGATATTCAGATGTTATTATTTTTTTTACTGAACCCAAATTATTAATCATTATTTCCATAGCATCATAGAAGTCCGAAATAAAATACATTCTAGATGCTTTGATTTGTAATTCTTTTTTAAAGATTTCTTTATAGTTAATTAATATATCACTAGTTGGCAAACCAACCTGAACACATGTGCCATTAGGCTTTAAAAATTCAATAGACATGTTTATGGTTTTTTCATTTGATACAGTATCAATAATACTTGAAAATTCTTTAGAAAAAAATTCATAATCAGTTTTATTATTTAAATGGATAAATTTTTTAAATCCAAATTTTTTAATTTGAGATTTTCTGTTTATATTTTTATCTATAAAAGTAATGTCTTTAATTCCATTATATTTAGCTATAATTCCACAAATTAAACCAATAACTCCAAATCCAATTATTAAAATGTTAGAATTTTGGATTTTAGGTAATTTGTTATTAATATGGATCCCACATGCAAAAGGTTCAATTAGAGCTCCATAATTATTTTGTAGTTCTTTTCTTACTTTTATTAGTTGAGAATTAGGGAATATATAATATTCTGAGAAAACTCCATTTAAATAATTGCAGCCAACTACTTGAAAAGTTTTGCAATGATTAATAAAACCTTTTTTGCAATTTGTGCATTTATTACATCCTTTACCTGGAAAAACGGTTACATAATCACCTATTTCAAAACTGCTTGTGCCTTTAGTTGCTATAATTTCACCAATACTTTCATGACCTGGTATTCTTGGATATGTTGCCATAGGATTTATTCCTTTAATGGTTGATATATCGCTAGCACAAATTCCAGATGCAATCATTTTTATAAGTGAATTATTTTTTTTTATTTTTGGTTTTTCAATATTAACAATTTTTAATTTTTTATTAATATCTACATATGCAGCTAACATCACTTATTTCGTAATTATATTAATAATTTAAAATTATTATTTTAAGTTTTTTTAAGTTATATAAATATTTAAATTAACCGACATTATTTTGATTTATAAGATAATATCAATGAAATCTATATATCTAATTAATTAGATGTAATTTAATTAGATATTAAAAAATTTTTCATATAATTTATAAAAAATAAAAGGTGTAACATCAAGAATTTTGAAAAATAGCTAGTGCATTGATATGCGTCCAAGCTAACTCACCAGGGAAAGTATTTTTTTCTATATATTTTCACAAAAGATAAACATTCATTTATTTTATTTTAAAATAATCTATGGATTAAAGTAGATTTGTTTCATCTCGGCCCAACCTTTCTGCCCTGGAAAAGGCAACTGCATAGCGTCACATATTGCTAGCCATTTTTTGTTTCTTGGATGTGCATTTAGGGCTTCCATATCAGCTTCGTAGTCTTCTCCAAAATACTCATAGTATGCGAATTCGTAGGATTTTCCATCAGGAAAAAGTTGAAGAAATATACTAAAATTTTTAATGCCGAAACTGGTCAGAAGGTCTCGGACTCCTGGCCCATCGTGAATCGTTCGATATTCTTCAATGCATTCATTTCGAATGCCGATAACAAGACCAAAACGACGAAAAGATTTGTCACTCATAAAGAACTCCCCTCTAGACAATAAAAATGGACGCAATTGTCTCCAAATAAGAGCATGCGTTCAGTGTCACTCAGTTTGGCTGCCCATCTAGTAATCATTCCCATAGTGGTCACATAATCTGTTACACAAGTGCAAACTGGCCAATCTGACCCAATCATCACTCTCGAAGGTCCAAAGGACTCAAGAACGTGGTCGAGATATGGTTCAAATTGTTCTTCAGACCAGTTATTCCAATCTGCTTGGGTGATCAACGAGGATAATTTGCAATAGACATTTGGTCGTTCTGCTAGTGCAGCAATTTCCTTACCCCAAGGTTCGAAAAGCCCCATCTTGATATCAGGCTTGGCTATGTGGTCTATAACAAATTTCTGATTGGGCAGGTGATCTACAAGTACAGTGGATGCCCTTATGTGTTGAGGCTTTAATAGTAGATCGTAAGTAAGGCCATGGCGTTCTAATAAACCAACCCCACGCACATGATTCGGCGAACTTGCAAATTCCAAATCAAGACGATCATGGATAAGCATTCTTAATCCCTTGAGCTTAGGTTGGTGATCATATCGTTCCAGATCATTCTCAATTTTGGGATCGCAGAGATCAAGCCACCCAACAACCCCTTTAATAAAATCAAACTTTTTCGCAAGAGCTAACAAGTAGTCATTCTCTTTGGGCATTTCTCGTGCCTGGACAGCAACAGTACCATCAAAGTCGACTAAATTAAGTAATGGCGCTAAGTCCTCAGGGCCAAAATTTGTTTTAAGCAAAGAATACTCATCCATCATCCAGACATAATCTTTCTCGTTGCCTAAAAACTTCCAAAAATGTTGATGAGAATCGATTTTCATTAAAACCAATCTTTATTTTTCACAGGATGTAATATGTTACGAACTTGATCAACAAGACCCATGTCGACTGGCTTTTCAAACCATTCTAGCGATTGATTAAGCAAACGATGGTCTGCAGTGCTGAACATGGTTGTAGGGATGCTAGGGTTTTGGCTTGAGAACTGAAATGCTAGCTCGCTGATAGAGAATCCCTGTGAAATGCAAAAGTCTGATGCCTTTTTGAAGATAGCACGTTCCTCTGTTCCCGCAGGGTGCCAATCCGAGGGACCACGATTTGTTAAGAGACCACTGGCATAGGGAGCAGCATTGATAATACCTATACCTTGCTCTCTTGCAATAGGTAAAAGCTCAAGAATGCGATTGTCGTTAAGGCAATAATGATGATGGACCAAAGCCAAGTCTATGGGCAAAGTACTTAAAATCCTCTTCCAGAGGTCAATTGGATAAATACCGAAGCCTACAGAACCTATGCGACCTTCATTTTTGAGTTCCTGTACCGCATCTAAACCCTCGGATAATGCCAGTTCGGTATATCTTCGATCGTGATATTCTATGTCATGAATATAGATTATGTCGAAATAATCTACACCAAGACGTTTCCCGCTCTCTTTAATAGAGAGCCGGATTTGTTTACGTGAATAGTCAAGTTTGTCCTGTCCGTTATTATCTATATACTTCCCAACTTTGGTTGAGAGGACATAGCTTGATCTGTCGATGCCTTTGAGTGCCTTCCCTAAAACAGTCTCGGAGCGTGTACCTCCATATGCAGGAGCAACATCAAAATAATTAATACCTGTTTCCAGTGCTGCATGCACTGTCGCGATGGCTTCGGTCTCGTCAACTTCATGAAACACACCACCAAGAGATGAAGCTCCGAAACTTAATGCTGATACCTTTAGTCCGCTAAACCCAAGAAGATTGTATTTAATATTGCACCTAAATTTTGAATAAATTATTTATGCTTTCCAAATGCCTTAATTCCCTGCCAAAGAATGGTAAAATCAAAAAAATCTATAGTCCTGGTGTTCTATATTTTTCTAGTTTGTCTTCATCTAACTCCAAACCTAAACCAGGATCATTGGGTATAGTCAGGTATCCATCTGTTAAAGTTAATGGATCTTTTAACAACAAATCATGAATCATAAATTCAGTGAATTCAACTGCAGGATGAGCATTTTTAATGGATCCTCCCAAATGTAATTTCGCCGCTACTTTTAGACCTAATCCCCATTCAGTTCCTATTTGAATATCTAAGCCTGCGGACTCAGCAAGAGTTGCCCATTGAACTACACCATTAATTCCACTAGCTTTTGCACATTTTGTATTAATGATGTCAACTGCATTTAATTTAATAATTTGTTGAACCTGTGAGAGACTGTAAGCACTTTCATCTGCCGAAATAGGGATCAAAGTAGAATCTTTTACTTCTTTCATCCCTGAAAGATCATTCTGAACAACAGGTTGTTCAAGTAGTTCAAGGTCAACATCCAACTTTTCTACACAACTACAGAATCTAATCGCATCCTTTACTGAATAACCACAATTTGCATCTGCTCTTAAACTGATGTCGTATCCTAATTTTTCCCTGATAGCCTGAATGCATTCCGCATCTCTTTCTGGATTTGATCCAATTTTTGCTTTTATACCTCTCACTCCCTTACGATAGTATTCATAGCAATGTTCAGCCATTTTTTCTGGAGACCCTCTGGGAACTTCAATTGTTGCAAGAACTTTATTCCTCCAACACCCGCCTAAAAGAGTATAGACTGGAACACCAAGCGCCTTACCTATTAAGTCAAATAGTGCTAAATCAATTCCAGATGTTGAAAAACGTGTTGCACCTCGGGCTGTATCCCAACCAACTAAATCGATTAGGCATTTCCAGTCATATGGATCTTTACCAATTAAACGAGGAGCCATATGATCATCAATCATGGTTTTAACAACACTGACTGGTTCAACAGTGTCACAAGCTGCTTCTCCAATTCCAATTATTCCTACATCAGTAAAAATTTTTACTATTACATTTGAAAGAATATAGCCTTTATTAGATTTTACTAAAAAATATTTGTTTTGAGAATAAAGGTCTTCTGCAAAGAAAGAAGGAAAGTTTGTTCCCATGACTTTATCCATACCATCTTCAAATTTTTCGAGAGGGATACTGACAGGAATTGTTTCGATTTTTTCTATTTTCATTTTTCCCAGTTATTGATAAATGGTTCTTAAATTGTAAATCTTTAGGCATATAATGATTATGTGTTACCAACCATACTTACCTTTCAAAAAATGTTAGCTTCGTAGATGGCAAGCAACGTAATGGTTTTTTTTTGTTTTTTTGAATAATGGCTCCTCTTGAGAACATACTGGCTTAACAATGGGACAACGTGTGCGGAATCTGCAACCACTTGGTGGATTAATGGGGCTAGGTACATCGCCAGAAAGAATGATGCGTTTCTTCTTAACACCTGGTTTAGCTATAGGTACTGCGGATAAAAGTGCATCGGAGTAGGGATGAAGATGTTCATTAAAAAAATTTTCAGCTGACAGAGACTCAACTATTTTGCCTAGATACATAATAGCTATTTGATCACTCATATGTTCCACTAAAGACAAATCGTGGGCGATGAATATAATAGTAAGATTCAGCTGTTTTTGAAGATCAAGTAAAATATTGATGATTTGTGATCTAATTGAAACGTCCAATGCAGAAACAGGTTCATCACAAATAAGAATCTCAGGGTTCAAAGCAATAGCCCGTGCAATACCGACTCTTTGACGTTGCCCACCTGATAGTTCATGTGGATATTTCTCTAAACAATCCTTTGATAAGTTAACAAGTTCTAAAATTTCATTAAGCCTCTTCTTAATATCACTTTGATTTTTATAAATCCCATGGATTATGAATGGTTCTGCAATAATTTGGTTGATTGTTCGATGTGGATTTAATGAGGAATATGGGTCCTGAAAGATCAATTGTACACTTCGACGATACTTTCTTAAAAGTTCGCCTTTAATTCCCACAGTGTTTTTTCCTTCGATAAGGATTTCTCCGGAACTTGGTTTTTCTAGATGAAGAATCATTCTTGCGATTGTTGTCTTTCCGCAGCCTGATTCTCCTACAAGACCCAAAGTTTTTCCTTTATCAACCTCGAAACTTATATTGTCAACAGCACTGACATAACCATCTTTCCTTTTAAGTAATCCTTTACGAAGTGGAAAATGTTTAGTTATTTTTCGGACAGAAAAGTATGGGGCATTTAAATTAGACACTCTGATTTCTCACTAGAATTTGATATCATTAATACGACTACACCGAACTAGATGATCTTTTTCCGTTTCCAAGAGGGGGGGTGTTTTCTCGATACAAACATCTTCTGCAAATTGGCAACGCTCATAAAATTTACAGCCTGGTTTAAGATTGAGAAGGTTAGAGACATTTCCAGGTATAGAGTACAAAGGTTGCTTGCGTCCCATTTTTCCACCATAAGGTAATGACCGAATCAGTCCTTGAGTATAGGGGTGTAACGGCTTACTAAATAATTCTTTGACAAGTGCTGATTCAACAATATTTCCAGCATACATTACAGCTACCCTATCTGCGGTTTCTGCTACCACTCCAAGATCATGAGTGATTAAAATCACAGACATTCCAAGATTTTTGACAAGGTCCTGAATCAGTTCAAGTATTTGGGCTTGAATCGTCACATCTAGAGCTGTTGTTGGTTCGTCTGCAACCAAAAGCTGTGGATTTCCACAAACAAGTGCCATAGCAATCATTACTCGTTGGCGCATGCCACCAGAAAGTTCAAAAGGATATTGTTTGGCACGTTGTTTTGGGGAGGGTATACCTACAAGCTTGAGAATATCATAAACCCTATCTCTTCGTTCAGGTTTAGTCATTTCTCTTCGATGTTCTATAAGAATCTCCTCAATTTGATTGCCAATTCGATATACCGGATTCAGACTCGTCATCGGTTCTTGAAATACCATAGAGATGACACTTCCTCGAAATTTTCTCATCTCCGATTCTTTCAACTCAAGAAGGTCCATTCCATCAAGAATAATACTTCCGGACACAATTTTACCGGGTTTTGGAATAAGACGAATTATGGAACGTGCGGTTATTGATTTTCCACAACCTGATTCTCCAACCAAGGCAAATATTTCATTTTTTTTAACGCTTAAATTGACATTATTTACTGCATGTACATCACCAGCTTCAGTAAAAAATTTAGTGTTTAAATTTTTTATCTGAAGAAGAGGTATAGTATTTAATCCACTTCCTTCTTGTAAAGTATTCATTTTTAAAAATTTATTAATAATTTTTATGCATCCCTACTAAAGCAATCTTTTAATTAGTTCCAAATTTGTAATTAATTAGGGCCTGCTGAAAAAGAGGTTATGCAGACAGAGCCGGTTCAAGTGATTGTGTTGATTTTGGCAGAAGCCCCGAAAACCACCCCAGAAAC
>NYYH01000066.1 GCA_002686705.1 Bacteroidota bacterium | reverse complement strand
GACATGGCTCTACAAAAATTCACAAGAGCCATTCTTTCAGGAAAGAAGATACAAGTTTATAATTACGGCAAGCACCGCCGTGATTTCACATACATTGATGATATTGTCGAAGGGGTAGTCCGAGTTTTAGACAAGCCTGCAACATCAAATCCAGAATGGAGTGGAGATCACCCTGATTCAGGCTCCAGTAAGGCTCCATGGCGGATCTTCAATATCGGGAACAACAAACCTGTCGACCTGATGGATTATATCGCAGCCCTTGAAAATGCCTTGGGCAAAAAAGCCGAAAAAATATTCCTGCCTTTACAACCTGGAGATGTCCCGGATACTTATGCTGATGTAAATGACCTGGTAGAGCAATTCAACTACAAACCCTCAACAACTGTGGATGAAGGAATTGCCCGATTCATCAGATGGCACCTTGAATATTACGAATCTTGAAGCAAAGTAAATATTTTCGTACTCACCTGAGTGTTTTACGGTCAAGAACATGAACCAAACATCTGGAAAACTTTATTTGGAAGAATTTGTACAATAGTTAATGTGATTGGATACGCGATCCATGATAGCTTAATCTCCACTAATCAATTTGTTAAGATTATAGAGCAAGGAAAAAGATTCCAAGTCCAGAGTCTTGAGGTAATTAGTTACATAAATAGACGAATTCCGAAAGAACAACTGATAAAGATTTCTGTTTAGTTGTGTAAAACTCCTTATAGGAATTAATTGAAGCATATTACTGAATAGTTAGTCACATCTGATGAATATCCTGAAAAAAGCTGTTCAACTAAAAAATCATTCTGGTTTTAGGAAATATTTTGCCAACACATCGTGGTTAATGGCTGAACGTATTTTACGTATGACGGTAGCCCTCTTTGTAGGTGTTTATGTGGCACGTTATTTGGGACCGGAGCGTTTCGGTTTGTTGAGTTATACCAATAGTTTTGTAGGGTTATTTCTTGCGTTGGCTACTTTAGGAATAGAGAGCATCGTAATACGTGAGTTGGTTAAAAGTCCAGAATCCAAGAACGAACTGTTAGGCAGCGCTTTTGGCCTTAAGATTTTAGGCACATTACTCATGTGGTTTATTATATTATTTTCAGTTCCTTTAACTGGTAATGACACTCAAACTAATATTTTCATTGCCATTATTTCTTTAGCCATTTTTTTCCAGGCATTCAATGTTATTGATTTTAATTATCAAGCAGAGGTAAAGTCTAAGTATGTGGTTCCAGTACAATTTATTCAGCTATTTTTAACTTCATTTACAAAGTTGTTTTTAATATCAATTAAAGCTCCTCTGCTTTGGTTTGTCTGGGTATTTTGTTTTGATGCATTTTTATTAGCATTGGGTTTAGTAGTTATGTATTTGCTTAAAAGTGGAAATTTTTGTCAATGGAGGTGGAAGTGGAAAGTTGCGCGTTCGTTGCTGCGAGACAGTTGGCCATTGATTTTATCAGGAGTACTTGTTTCTATTTACGTAAATATAGATCAAGTGATGATTAAACATATGATTGACGAGCAAGCTGTAGGGCTTTATGCAATAGCAACACGGTTAAGTACGGCTTGGTATTTTATTCCAATTGCCATAACTGGTTCCATGTTCCCAGCTATTTTGAATGCAAAATATAATAATTCATCTATCTATCATCAAAGATTACAGACTTTATATGATATTTTAGTGTGGATGGCAATTTTGATAGCAATAGCTATATTATATTTAAGTGAGTCCATCATTGACCTATTGGTTGGCCATGAATATGCGCCTGCCGCATCAGTACTAAGTATAGCAATTATTGCTGGTATATTCACCAACATAGGACTGATAAACAATAAGTTTTTTGAAGCAGAAAACCGGCAGATAGACATCTTATACAGATCCTTGATGGGTGTTTCAGTTAATATTATTTTAAATATTATTTTAATTAAAAAGTATGGTATTTATGGGGCGGCATTGGCAACAGTCACTGCACAATTTACGACCTCAATTGTTTATACATACTTAAAAAAGGATTCAAGGATTTTGTTTTTTATGTTTCTAAAAAGCTTTGATGCCAGAAGGATTTTTTCATAGAAATATTTAAATATTACATTTATAGAATTAGATAATGAAAAAGATATTCAAAAAAATAATAATCTTTTTTATACCAATTGAATTATATGAGCATGCAAAATTTGAGTTTAGATCAAAGTTAGGGCGGATATTATCTCGCAGTTTAATATTGAATAGTACAAATGCTAATTATATAAATTTAGGTAGTGGTAACAGCTATGTAAATAATTTTATCAACGTAGATTTTTTTGGAAACAAAATGATCGATTACGGTATGGATTTGAGATTCCCATTTAAAATTGAATCTAATTCTATGGATGGTATTTTTTCAGAACATACTTTTGAGCATCTTTCTTATCTAGAGGTTGATAATGCTTTGAGTGAGTGTTATCGCATTTTAAAGGCAGAAGCAAAAATAAGGATAATTGTTCCTGATTTATCAATTCTCATTGAACGATACTGTTCTAATGATGATGAGTGGTTTCAAAAATGGCATGATCTAGTCTTGAAAGATCCTTCAAGACATTATATGAAAAAATATTTTACAAATATGTTTGCCATCAATTTTACGGCAAGTTATTATCACCATAAGTCGTGTTGGGATTTTGAATCATTAGAGAAAGCTCTATCTACTCATGGTTTTATTAACATAATAAAATTGGATTATAATGTTGGAACCCCAGAGTTGTTGATTGATAGTGATAGTGAAGATAGAAAATTAGTTTCAATTTATATCGAAGGTAAAAAAGGATCTTAAATGTTTAATAAACTTACAAAATCTTATTTAATTAATTCATTAGTAGACGTGCATGATTTGTTATTTACACATCCTGATTTGAAGAAAAATGTTGAACTGAAAGATAAATATAATAACAAAAGGGTATTTATATTAGGTAGTGGAAGTTCAATTTTACTTTATGATTTAAAAGTTCTTAATAGTGAATATGTGATGACTCAAAATAGTTTTCATATGCACGAAGATATTTGTGATATTGAGCCGAATTTTCATTGTGTAGTTCCCTATTATCAATCAGAAAAGGAGTATAGTACTTGGATCGAATACATTGGGGATATGAAAGAAAAAATGCCCAGTACGTGTTTTATATGGGGATTAAATACAAAAGCTCTAATAGACAATCACCATCCTGAGTTAATTAAACAGTCTTACTATATACGGACTAAGTATAATTCGCTTACTCTAAAAAAAGCTAAAGTAAATATTTCGAAAACCATAATGAATATCCCATCAGTTTTAACACAATGTTTGACAGTTGCTATATATTTAGGATTTAAGGAAATTTATCTCTTAGGATTTGACTTAGATCAAATTTGCCATACAAACGATCAGACTTATGGAAGGTTTTATGGCATGTCAAAAATAACCGAAACTGAATTTGAAAAAGATGCAAATCAAAGGTTAGATGTAGAGACAACTGATGGATGGTATACTTGGTGGTTGATGAATAAGCAGTTTTTTCTAATCAAATATTTTGCTGATCAAAATAACATAAGTATTGTTAATGGAACACAAGGTGGTATTTTAAGTTATTTTAAAAGAGAGCCTATTGAAAATATAATAGGCCAAGAAATATTATTAGAAAAAAAATGAAGATACTTACTATTATTCCTGCAAGAGGTGGTTCAAAAGGGATCCGGCTAAAAAACTTATCAAAAATATATGGTAAGCCATTGGTGGCATATTCTATTGAGCATTCTTTAGCCTCAAAATTAATTAACAGAACAATTGTTTCTACAGATAATGAAGAAATAGCCAAAGTTTCAGAAGAATACGGGGCTGAAATACCAATTTTTAGAAGTAAAGAGCTAGCGGGAGATGATGTTCTTGACTTTCCGGTTTTTGAGCACATGCTTGCTTATTTAAAAAAGAAAGAAAACTATGAGCCTGAAATTGTGGTTCATTTAAGGCCAACAAGTCCTTATAGAGAACCCAAATGGATTGACTCAGCTATTAATTTATTAGTTGAAAATCCTTTTGCTGATTCCGTACGATCTGTGTCTGAGCCTTCTCAACACCCTTACAGGATGTTTGAGATAAAAAATAAATATTTACATCCATTAATGAATGAAAGGCATCCAACCAAATACTAGATGACAAACAAGACGCATCTGCATTGAAATTAACTATATCGACAACTGTTTTAGTCATTTATCAAACAATTTGAAAATAAATTTGATATCTCCAAATACTCCTTATATCTAAATTCATCAATTGGTATTCCATTTTGAATCCTTTCTACTGTTGAAAGCTTTTCGGGATCTCCTGGCACCATTACAGGGTTATTGTCAAGAGGTTCAACAACTCTAATTCTATCTACCATACTCTGAAGTGACTGTTTGAACAACTGAATATCTATATACTTAGAAATATCAATGACCATTACATATTGTCCAATAAATCTTTTCTCACTTATTTCAGATGTAAACATGGGTTTGATATCTTTACTAATTGGTGAATTTGATAGTAATGATGTTAAAACATCAACCATCATACCAAGACCAAATCCTTTGTAATCTCCTATCGGTGCCAGTGATCGCGCATCATGGGGATTTGTCACATTATCTCCATTTTTATTAAATGCCCAATGATCAGGAATAGCCCGGTCTTCCATACAATGGTTTCTAATTTTATTCCATGAAACTAAAGAAGTTGCCATATCATGACACAATGGTGCTTCATCCAATAGAGGAGCGGTAAAGCATATTGGGTTTGTGCCAAAGAAGCTATCTCTGCCATTAGATGCCTTAACAAGATCGTCAGCATTAGTAAAAGCGAAACCAATACAATCTTGCTCAGCTGCAAGCAATCCAAAATATGCTACAGCGCCACAATGAGTCGAATTTTTTATTGCTACAGAACCCATACCGTGTTCTTTCGCTAAACCCACCGCATACTCCATTGCCACATAACTTGAGTGATGACCAATAGCATGATCTGCATCAAGAATTACTGTTGTATTCGATCCCTTTGCAAAATTAAATGCTGGTTTTTTAGAAATTCTACCGGAACGGATGGCATTAATATAATGTGGAAAGAGATTAATACCATGTGAGTCAGTGCCTCTTAGGGAGGTTGAAATCATTGAATCAGTAAGATGCTTGATTGAAACATCATTTAACCCTTCAGTGCTGAGTACATCAACCATCTTCTCTTTTAGCATCTGGCTATCAAATCTGAGCATTTATACTCTCCCAATTGGACTTGTTAGAAAGACTTTTATGAACCGACTCAATAATTGCAGTCGAAATCATAGCCTGTTTAAATGTGGGCCTTTTATCCTCAAAATAGCTGATCTCATAATTGCCAGATATAACATCTCTCGCATCCATTATAAACTGTCTTATACTCTGATAGCCATATCCAGAAAACTGTTTTTTACCATTAGGATCAAAGAGGTAGTCAGAAAAATATGGATTTGGATGCTGGATTTTAGATTCATCAGATACCAATTCAATACCACGATTTTTATGGTCATTTTCAATGCGCCCTCTTGTACCAACTAATTTATATTTTTGATCTGAAAGTGCCGAAGTGCATTCAGGATCAATCCAGTTAGTGTTAAAAACAGTTATACATTCACCTTCATCATCACGTTTCCATATAATTGAAACATGAATTGAGTCATAGGTATTAATACCATTTTGTTTCAAAATTCCATTTGTACCATAGGCAATCAATCTAACTGGTATATATCCAGTAATAAAATAGAATAAATCTACGTAATGAACGCCTAAATATTGGAATATATCTGCATTGTCAACCCAACCACTGAAAGTTTTTAATGGGATTCCTATCCTTTGGCTATAATCAACTTGGTAATATAAGAGATCTCCCAACGATCCATCATTGATTATATTTTTAGTGTACAAGTTTGCTTCATCATATCTCTTGTGGTACTCGACCATACCGAGCAGGTTATTCTCTATTTGTAACTTGATCAGTTCTCTGTTTTCATTAGTATTTACAACTAATGGTTTGACACATAGGACATGATTTTTATTTTCAAGCGATAAAAAACAATGCTGATAATGTAAATTGTCTGGAGTAGCTATAATCGCACAGTCATAGTTATCATTAGAAAACAATTCCTCAAAACGGTTATTAACAAGATCATAATAATCAACAAATAAAGAAGAATTTAGAGTTTTATTTATTCTTTTTGTTGCGCTTTCAACCTCAACTGAGGAAGAAGGGCTATTTGCTATTACGGTAACTTTTTCAATTTTCACCTCTTTAGAAAGTTGTGACAACGAGGATAAGACGGTTCCCACCCCAGAATTATTCCGACCTGTGACATACATTCCTGCACCAATTACTATGATTTTCATAAACGCCCTTTTAGGAAAACTTTTGCAAATTCCAAGTCCATCGGTGTATCTATATCGATTGAGTCCTCACGTTTCATTATATAAGGTAACATTTTATCACCAGTCATCGATTTTTTATTAAATATTGTACTTGGCTTAGTCACATCAATCACACAATTATAATAATACATTTTGGGCAAATCTTGTCGTCTCAATAAATATGGTTCTGGATGCCTTTCATTCATTAATGGATGTAAATATTTATTTTTTATCTCAAACATCCTGATTTGAAGAAAAATGTTGAACTGAAAGATAAAT
>NYYH01000065.1 GCA_002686705.1 Bacteroidota bacterium | reverse complement strand
TAGAATACGGTGAGCAGGCAGAACAGTTTGTTGAAATGTTTCGTAGTTTTTCTTGTATGCTAGATAACGAAAAACTGGTTGCTAATGAGAGAGACCGTATTCTTCAACGTGCAAAAGTAATTGATGAAATTGTTCATTTCAGTAGTAGAAAACCCTAGTATAAAATTTAATAATAAGGAAATTTAAATGAAAAATTGGAAAAATATAAAGATTGATGATGAAACTATGTGGCCAAGAAACGGACTGGTAGAGTTAGAGCCCCCACATGCAGATGAAAGAGGTGCAATTCAATCTCTCGTAAATTTTCCCATGAAGAACCTCTCACTAATCTCTTCAAAAAAAGGTACAGTGAGATCCAACCACTACCACCTAACAGACTGGCACTATATGTATGTGTTATCAGGTTCTTTAGATTACTATTTTCGCCCAACAAATAGTGAGGAAGAATTGCAATGTGTCAGTGTGAAAACAGGTGAGATGATTTTCACACCGCCGATGGAGGATCACGCAACTGTTTTTTTGGAAGATTGTGATCTGTTGGCTATAAGCCGCAATCCTCGTGATCAAAAAGCTTATGAGGAAGATGTTCGACGAGTGATAATAATTGATCCTAAAGATATTAAAGTATGATACATTCTGGTTATTACTTCAGGGATAGTTGCCGGATGTGCGGGGATTCGCCTTTAACGAAGGCTATGTCTCTTACTCCAACCCCTCCAGGGAATGATTTTCTCTCTAAAGAGGAGTTGGGTCGAGAGGAGCAGGTTTATCCACTGGATTTGTATTTTTGTGAAGATTGTCATCACGTTCAACTAGGACATGTAGTTGATCCTCAGATCCTCTATCAGAAAAATTACACTTATGTTTCTGCCACATCTGCCCATTTTGTCAACCATCTAAGAGTCTACGCAGAAGACATGAGCAACCGCTTTGGACTAAAGTCTGGTGATTTGATTGCTGACATAGGCTCAAATGATGGAACTTGTCTTCAATTTTTTAAAGATAAGGGAATGAAAGTAGTGGGGGTGGATCCGGCAAAGGAAATTGCCAAAAAAGCCTCAGAAGAAGGGATTGAAACAGTGGCTGATTTTTTTGGTTATGATCTTGCTGTAGAGTTGTACAAGAAGTACGGTGCTGCTAATTATATTACATCTCATAATGCCTGTGCTCATATTGATGATCTTTTCGATGTGGTTAAAGGTGTAGAGCATTGGCTTGATGAGGATGGGGTTTTTGTTTTAGAGGTTGGGTATCTGGTTGATATATATAGTAATACCTGGTTCGATACAATCTATCATGAACATCTTGATTATCATACATTATCCCCCTTCGAAAAACTGTTTGCCAGGGTCGGAATGGAAGTGATTGGAGTAGAGCGTGTTTCACCTCAAGGTGGTTCGATTCGCGTGATGGCACAGAAACAGGTGGGATCTATTGAGCGAGATAGTTCAGTTGATGAGTTGATCTTTATTGAACATGAGTTGGGACTTGACAAGGTAGAGTCACTACACAAGTTTGATGCTAAAATTAGTAATGTTCGTGATAAATTGTGGGAGTTGGTGTGTTCATTAAAAGTCAGTGGTAAAAGTATTACTGGATTTGGTGCGGCGACTAAAGCAACAACTCTTATGAGTCATTTTGGATTAGATGAAAATGTACTAGATTTTATTGTTGATGACAATCCCCTAAAACAAGGACTTTTTACTCCAATTACACATATACCGGTATTATCGGCTGAGGCTCTCTATGAGAGTAGGCCCGATTATGTTCTAATATTAGCTTGGAATTTTGCAGAGCCTATCATGAAAATGCATCAGAAATATGGTGAGGAGGTGGGACAATTTATTTTGCCTATGCCGGAACCCGGAATTGTTGCAAGAAAGGTAGTTTAAATGAAGAAAAGAGTTCTAGTGGTTGCCCCTCATCCTGATGATGAGACTCTTGGAGTAGGTGGTACAATTGCAAAATTTTCGTCGCAAGGTGATGAGGTGTTTGTATTGATAGTCTCCGGCCATTTACCACCACTATATAGTCGTGAAGATTATGAAATAACAGTTTCTGAGGCTAATTCAGCGTTTGATCTGTTAGGTGTAGCTAGATCTGAGTTTCTCGAGATTCCCGCCACTATGATCGGTGATCAACCACTTCATGAGTTCAATGGTAGGATTTCAGAGATAGTCAATAAATTCAATCCACAAATGGTATTTTGCCCATATCCTGATCGACATATAGATCATAGACTAGTATTTGATAGTTTAATGGTTGCAACTAGACCTGTTAGCATTACGAAAGATATTGGGATTTTAGCTGCCTACGAGACATTATCTGAGACACATTGGAATGCACCACATATTGAACCGAACTTTACTCCCAATTGGGTTATTGATATTACTGAGCATATTGAGAAAAAATTAGATGCATTGAGATGCTACAAATCTCAACTTTCAGACTTTCCTGGACCAAGATCAATTCAGGCAGTAGAGGCATTGGCAAAATTTAGAGGTACACAGGCTGGGTTTGGTTATGGTGAAGGCTTCCACATAGTGCGCATGGTTAGTTGACAGAAAAAGCTACAATTAAATATGGGATTTATTACGATGAATTAAATTTAATTCATACACCACGGGGCTGTTGATTAGGGTTTAGATTTTCCTTTCACCAGCTTTTTTTACTTCGAGCAGCAAAGACGCTAAGCTTTTTTCACTGAAAGCACGAAAAGGCACTACAATGAAACTATTTGAATGGAAAAATAATATTTGGTTGTTTGTAGGAATTTTGCTGTCTTGTTTTGTTGTATCAGCAGGGGTGCGGTATCAACAGTTTGAAACCTGGAAAAAGACTCCTGCCGCTTTTTTTGTCGGAGATCGTCCGATGATGACGACGCTTGATGCGCCTTATTGGTTGCGTTTGGCGCGGGAATATAATGAAGGTATTTTTCGGCAAAAGGACGGTTTGCGTGTGTATCCGGAAGGTACGGAGACTTATTGGGAATTGGCAGAAAAAGAATTGTCCATTCCTATGAGTTATACAGACCCAACTCTTGTTTCTTCATCCTCCTCTGGAACTCAGGAAATTAATTATCGTGATGTTCCCCTCCTCAGTATTCTGATAGCCCACCTCTCTCCTTTTTTCAATTACAATTATTATCTGACCGGTACACTCTTGGTTCCGGTGTTGGCGAGTCTTTTTATTCTTCCCCTGGGGATTTATTTCTTCAGGATTGGTGTGCCAGCGTCTGGTTTGTTCGGTGGTCTGATTGGAACCTTTGCTGGAGGGTATTACATGCGTTCCTCAATTGGAAGGATTGATACAGATATGCTCAATTTGTTTTTTACAGTACTGGCAGGCATGTTGATTTTGTTAGCTATGAAAGCAAAACCAGAACGCAATGTTCTGCTTTATTCTATGGGGGCTGGATTGAGCTTGTTTTTGTTTCAATGGTGGTATGGCAAAGCCGGTTTTACACTGGCTTATTTTATGGTGCTGGTTTTTAGTCTATTTATTCAGAGGATTCGTTTGCGAACTATTTTGGTGGGTGCTTTTTTGTTTGTGTTGTGTGTACAGCCTGCGACTTTTATGATTGGAACCGGTAACGTTCGGGGATTTTTGAAAAGCTATTTTGTTATTGAAGAGGTACGGGAAGTGGTGATTGATAAAGGGAGCACTCCGGCCAGCTTTCCGAATACGATGACTACTATTTCAGAAGTGGATCGTGTGCAGATTGATGAGGTATTGAGGCGTGTGCTCTCGAATACTTTGCTTGGCTGGACTGGGTTTATAGCATTCTTTGGGTTGTTGGTATTCCGATGGCGGGTTTTGTTGCCCTTGGCTCCTATGCTGGCTTTAGGGTTATTGAGTTTTCAGTCATCGAATCGGTTTATTATGTATTTGGCGCCGTTTATTGGGATTGGATTGGGGTGGGTGCTTCAGCTTGGAGTGGAGGGGGTGTTTTATGTTTTCACTCAAAGAAGCAAAGACGCTAAGTTAAAGGGTGAGACTAAGGCACTGAGACAAAAAAAAGGCACTAAGTTAAAGGAAGGCACTGATGAAAAAAAGTCTCAAAGTTTCAGAGTTTCAAAGTTTCAGGGCATTGACTGGTGGAACTGGATAAGACAAGGGACTCTTTATTTGGGGATGGCAGTTTCCTTTTGGTTGATTTCGGGGCAGACGGCGATTTCTTTTGTGCCTGGGCCTTCGATTCATACGGGACTCTATGCTACGATTATGGAAGTGAAAAAGAGGGTCCCGGAAGATTCGGCTTTGCTCACTTGGTGGGATTATGGGTATGCGATTACCGATGCGACAGGATTAGCGACGTTTCATGATGGGGGTGGTCAAACGAGTCCGAAAACTTATTTTATTGCGCGGGGGTTGATTAGTCATGATCCGGAGGATCTGTATGACATTACTCAGTATTTGGCTACTGAAGGGAATCGTGGGATTGCAGAAAATAACACTTCTCCTGTGGCACTTTTGGCGGCTGTGCGGAATCCAAAGCTTAAACCGTGGGATCCGATTTATTTGTTCTTTACAGCAGATATGACTGGGAAATACGGGGCTATTTCCAAGCTGGGCAGCTGGGATATTGCCAATGACGGCAGCAAACCAAGAGGTTATCAAAGCCTAGCCTGTAACAAAATCACCAATGAGGAGATGAATTGCCGTGGGGCGAAAATTGATTTGAAAGCTGGTAAATTAAACAACCAGGTTGCTCTTAAAAGGTTGTTATTCATACGTGATGGACAGGTATTGAGAGAACAGGAGTTTGGACATGCTCAAGGGTACACTTTGCAGCTGCTGGTCGACGGACAACGAATTGTGGAGGTGCAGCTGATTGATGAGGTGGTCTTTCGTTCGAATTATAATCAGATGTTTTTGTTGGGACGGTACAGGGAAGATTTGTTCGAGGAGACTTATAATGCTTTCCCTTTTTCAAGGTTGTTTAAGGTTAAGTTTTGATTTATTTTAGCCACTGATAAACACGGATAACACTGAAAAGGATTGCCACCAAGGACACTAAGAATACAAAGTTAAAGGAAGGTGCTAAGACGGAAAAAAGGCACTGAGACTTTTAGCCATGGATAAATACGAATAACACTGAAAAGGGTGTGAAGTTTCTAAGATGCGTAGAAATTATGGCATAACAACTCCTTCGAATCTCAATATTACATTCACATAATCCAACATTGACCTATTAAATATTGTGTTACCAAGCTTAATTTTAAAATATTTAACCGATTTACCGCGCAGTGTCAAAGCAGCATTTTTGATTTGCTTAGATTTTTTGGTGCTGTGTTTTGCTATGCTGCTGGCTTTAGCGGTACGTTTTGAGCCGGCTTCCCTGGAACATCAATTCCGGGCTTTGTATCTAGGAGTCTGGGCTTTGATTGCTGTGCAGATGTTGGCTTCGATTATCAGCGGACTGTATCGTTCCGTTTTGCGGCATGCTGGTTCTGAACTGCTGGTTTTGCTTTTGCGTTCAGTTTTGCTAGGAACCGGACTTTTTGCTTTGATGAACTTGATGCTGAAAGAGTATCAGCTTCCCCGCACGATCATTGTCATAAGTGCAGCATTTGTATTTTTAGGTTTATTGTCGGTCCGCCTGATGATTCGCTGGGTGGTTCGGATCCATGTGGTTGAACCGCAGCAGCGCGAAAAACTTAAACGAGTGGCAATTTACGGCGCAGGATCAGCCGGATTGCAGTTATACGAGTCCCTGCGACAGGAAGGTACTTATCAGATTGCCGCATTTGTGGATGATAATCCAAAACTGCAGGGTGGACGTGTGCGGGAAAAGTCAATTTTGTCATTTTCCGGTTTGCAAAAACTGCATACTAACAACCCTCTGGACTGGGTGCTTCTTGCTTTGCCGGGAGTAAAACATGAGCAGCGAAAAAATATTCTGCAGCAAATTCGCCTGCTCAAAGTTGGGGTACGAGTACTGCCGACTGCAGACCAACTGATGCGCGGTACAGCCGATGCGTCACAACTGCAGGAAGTGGATATTGCTGATTTGCTGGGACGCGACGAAATAACTCCGGACGAGGAACTTCTGCATCAGGATATTGAAGGCCGTAACATTTTGGTGACTGGCGCAGGTGGATCAATCGGCAGCGAATTGTGTAGGGAAATTTTACAGGATTCTCCAAAACTGCTGGTTTTGCTTGAACTGAATGAATTTTCGCTCTACCAAGCGGAACGTACATTCCGCAACCTGAGTTCGATCCCAATTGTGCCATGTCTGGGTTCAGTGCAGGACTCTGAACTGCTCAAACATTTACTGTACGATCATAAAATAAACACGGTTTACCACGCTGCCGCATACAAGCATGTACCACTAGTTGAAGAAAATCCTCTTCAGGGATTACGCAACAACGCTCTTGGAACACAGTCAATTATTGAAAAATGTATCGAAGCGGATGTGGGTGCTTTTGTTTTGATTTCAACCGACAAGGCCGTTCGTCCGACTAACGTGATGGGCGCCTCAAAACGGATTGCAGAAATGATTGTTCAGGATGCAGCCAGACGCTTTCCGGAAAGTAAAATGGGAATTGTGAGATTCGGCAATGTGCTGGACAGCAGCGGTTCTGTTGTTCCACTGTTCCGTGAACAAATTAAAAAGCGTATACCGGTTACTGTGACTCATCCGGAAATTACGCGCTATTTTATGAGTATCGGTGAAGCTGCGCGTCTCGTAATTCAGGCAGGTGCCATGTCAAAGAACGGAGAAGTTTTTCTGCTGGACATGGGTCAACCGGTTAAGATCCGTGACTTGGCTCTGCAGATGATTGAACTTAGCGGTTTAGTTCCTGAAAAAGATATTCCGCTGCAATTCACCGGACTCCGTCCCGGAGAAAAGCTCTACGAAGAACTCCTCATCGATCCAGCCCAATCTCATCCTACACAGCATCTACGCATTTACTCATCTGAAGAACCTCTCCCTGAATCCGAAGTCCTCCAAAAAGAAATCCAACTGCTTAGTGAAGCAATTTCAAAACGTGACCTGAACTCAACTTTAGATTCCATGAAAAGGCTCGTTCCTGAATATAACCCTGAAAATGGTCAATAAATTTTTAGTTGTAGAAATTATTGCGAATTATTTGTTGATTTATAATTACTCTGACCCTATTTATATTTTTTAAATTATTCTTTTGTATTATTTCATGAAGTCAGCTTTGAATCTTTGGTTATAACGATCATAGAGACTCCACCGATAACCACGGCTGCACCAATGAAAATCATGAGCGAGGGTTGTTCTCCAAGAAAAAGCATACTTGAGGCAATTGTGAAGATAGGAAGCAGGAGCATCACAGGCATAACCTTTGAGACAGGATTGCGTGAAAGGACACGATACCAAATCCCGTAACCCAGAACCGTCATGATCAAAGCCAGGTACAGAATCACTCCCCAGCCAATCCAACTTGCATTTGCCAGAGATTCCAACTGAGTTTCTTCAAAAATGAATGATCCCAGAATCATTTGCGGTCCGGAAAAAACTCCAATCCATGCAGTCAAAGCAAATCCGGACGGTGGATTTTCAAGTCGTTTAACCATAACCTGTCCCACGGCCCACATCATCGCTCCTCCGGCAGTAAGCAATATTGCCCGCAGTTGTCCACTTAAACTTGGTTGCCCTGCAATCAAAACGATTCCTGCAAAAGAAATCAGCATTCCCAGAATGCGCTGACTTCCCGGTTTATCATTGAGAACGATTGCTGCCAACAGGACCGAAAATGGAACTTCCAGGTGAATAATTATGATTGCCAATGATGCATCAAGCATGGAAAGCCCCGTGAACGTCATGCCGTACTGCAGTGTGGACCCCACAAAGGAAATCCAGAATATCTGTTTCAGCTGACCGCGGGGAATAGGCACAAACAAGACAAGTGCTAGCGATGCCAGAGAGAAACGAAGGCCCATTAAAAACAAAGGCGGGAATTCATTCAGTCCGGCCTTTGCAAAGGTAAATCCGATCCCCCAAAGCAGAGGGACACTGGCTGCTAGTAATAGTTCTGAGTGTTTCAACACATTTTCAACGTCAAATGATTATTGAGAGATTCTGCTGGAATTACTCAGACTAGCATTTAATTTTTCTATAATTTTCTCGTTGTTCTTTTACTCTGCAAAATAATGATAGAACCTAAATGTTGATTCTCATTGGGAAAAAAGAAACAGACGTGATTTGCAGAAGGTAATTGGTAATAGATTAGATGCTAACGCGATCTTAGCAAAATATTTCAGTAGCAAAAACCAAAAAATGTGAACCAGTCACGCTTAACCACTTCGCAAGTGAGTAACTTTAGCCTTCCTCATAGAATTTATAAAAAAGTCGGGCCTAACTCTAATTATGATCTAATTTTTCGTGCTGCATACTGCGAGCTCGTATAGGTTCAACTAAATTTTGTGACTAATTCTAACTCATTTCTTGTTTTGCTGTGTAAAGACATCATTAATTATTAAGAGAGTATTTTTCTCAAAACACTTATTCTTTTATTACATCCTCTCTGGTCCCAATTACATTGTCAAATTTTCTATTATTACCTTTTAACGTTCTTTTATTTGACGAATAATAATTAACAATATTTGATAATATTGAAAATGTATTTCTCAAATAAAGTAATTTAGAGTACACATATGGATAAGCTTTAAGAAAAGATGTAGCCGTTTTGAAAGCAACTTTTGTGATTGGCCAATGTCCGTAATAAACTCTGAACCAGAATATTATATATTCTAATCTAATTCTATTTGATGAAAATCCATCCAAATCTAAAATGGCTCTTGATCTTTCAGCCTTGCTTAAATCATTCGTAACTAAATCACGCGCATGAACCAACCCTAAGTTCAAGGCTTCTGTAGCTAAATCTGTTCCTAAATAGGGGTAAAATATTGATACGTAACATGTGTAGGGTTGTGCTCTCCTTGCAGTCCTAATAGTTGCGAAATAATCTTTTATAGTTTCACCAGGTAATCCCATAAGAACAAAAAATATAACTTTTATATCATAGCCTTTTGCAAAGTTACAAAATCTAACCAATTCATCGTTAGTGTATTTTGGTCTAATTAAAACTTCTTTTCTCATTCTTTCAGAACCACTCTCAAGTCCTATATTTATAGTTTTTAGGTTTGCCTCTTTCGCTTTTGTTAGTAATTCATGGCATCTCTCTTCACTACTCATAAAATTAGATGTTAATGCTAAATTTGCTCCAAAATTTATTGGTTTTGTACGTTTAGAATTATAATCTGCTAACATATCAAATATTGCAAAAGATGCTTTCCTATTAGCACCAAATGTTTCAACCTCTAGATAAATTCTTTCAACATTTTCATAATTTTCTAATATATTCTCAATTTCTCCTATAATATTTTCAGGAGATCTAAACCTGGTATATTTTCCTTCAGCCAGTTTTGCCATTGCATGATTAGAGCAATATGTACATTTAAATGGACAACCCCTGCCTAGCAAAATGGCAGGAAAATCACTTGGGTTATCAATCCATTTATCCCAAATATTTCTATTAATATATGGCAAATCATCTAAGTCTTGTCTAAAACTAGCGGATTCATTTTTGATAATATTATTTTTTCCTCTATCAAAATACCAAAGATTATTAATTGGATTTATTTGGTTGTAAGTCGAAATATTTGCTACATTTTCTGCTAAATCTATTATCGCTGACTCTCCTTCGCCTACACATATGGCATCAAATATACCCTCTTTAATTACTCGATCTGAATCTAAAGATGCATGATGGCCGCCTAATACATTAAAAATTTCATCATTTAATTTCTTTACGTGGTTAGCAACTCGTTTAACTTGCCAATATTGTGTAGTTACAGCTGTATAACAAAATAATTTTGGGTTTTTCGTAAGTATATAATTCGAAACAGTAGTTTCTAGATCTGTTTCCGGAGTAATAACAAATAATTCAACATTATGTCCATGTTGTTCTAACACGGTAATAATTATTGATATTCCAAATGGTATTTCAGTAGCTGAACTAAATGGTTTGTCTACTTGATAATAAGTGTCAACGGTATAAACGCATCCGATATTCATAATCTTCTTTCAATCATCGATGAAAATCATAAAAATAGTTCACAATATACATCTCACTATTGAGAAGAATTGAGTCGAGCAGGACACAAGGCAACGAATTTCCTAAAAATGTGCCGATGCTTGAAGCTATTAAGCTAATACTTTTTGGTAATACAAGTCAATTTTTTCTTCACATAATTCAATTCAGGTTCTCCGCATATCGTTTGCTTCGTAGATATCCCAATATATCTTCCTAATACCACCTGTAAAGTGTAAATTTACCTCCACAATCTAAAAGTAGAGTCTCTCTTTTTTGAGTAATGAAGAGAGATGCCATTAACTCCAGTCCAAAGCTTCAGACCTAGCCTGGAGACAATAAACCGATTCGATGACTGAAAACTCAATAACCCTAAAGCCAGCATAGGAGCCAAGGGCAACAAAACCC
>NYYH01000089.1 GCA_002686705.1 Bacteroidota bacterium | reverse complement strand
CGAGTTTCCAACAAGTCAACATCACAAAATCATAGACATAATGAAAGAAATTTAGAAAAATGTCTACCTTAGCTTTGTCTTATGATGGGGGATACTACAAAGACTCGGCCATAAAATTAAAATAGTAAAATCTTAATGGATTAGTGTCTTCTATTATTGGATGGGACTTGGACAATTTAAATAGTAGGTTTCTGTTTTCAGCTTTATGTAGGTTTTGTCCATAGTACTTAAATAGAAATTTGACTACTTCATTATTATCTAAATACTCTTCCATCTCAGAGATTAGTTCATCGCAAATCTGATTTGGACCATTGCATTTTTCTTGATGATAAAAATAAAGCAGAATACATGCGTAAGGTCTAAGATTAGAGTCTGTATATAGATTATCCAGATATGCCTTATAATCTGCATTCCCTGAATTATCTTTTATATGTTTAGCATATTTGGACTTTAAATTGTGTAATCTTTCTAGTCGCTCGGTTACAGCATTTGTCCCTAATTCAAATAGTTCTTCAATCTGAATTCTTTTTTGAAGTATTTCTTCGTCGTCAAACTCTATCTTTTCCAATTGCCAGATAAGCATTTGAATATATCCATCATAACTAAATACTGAAAAAGGATCTAGAATTTGCTTATATTCAAATAGTGATTCTGCCTCGCTCAGGTAAGTTAATGTATAATTTAGTTGAGTTTCTTGTTTAAAATAGAATTTTGCTAACTCAAAATTTATTATTGCTCTACGGTGAGTGAATCTGTGATTTCTATAATCAAGTAGTGATTCAGCATATATTAATAAATCTAGAGCTTTCTTTAGTTCAGTTTCTGTTCCCCTTGTCTGCAAATTAATACTGTAGTTTAGAATATAATATGGATCATCTGATAGTTGTCTATAGCCTGCATCATAGAGTTTATTAATTTTTGATTTAGAATAATTATTGTTACGAATGAAAGATTTCAGCAAGTTTGTCATTAAATATGAATTTCTTGTGCTAACATCTATAGAGTTTATTATCTTTTCATATGACCTATACTGTTTATCCTTACTTGAAATCAATTTATTTACTAATTCCTCTGCTATAATAGGATGTTTAGTCCTAAAATATATGTCTGGGTCGGTTCCAGATGATTCAATGTTTTCTTGAATTAAAATACCCTCACCTTCTACTTTTATTTCATAGTATATTTTGTGCTTGAATTACTGGATTCTTTCCTAATTTTATGGATGGACCGTTGTCAGCATATCCTGATTGGATTGCAAATAGATTCCCTAATGAAAATGAAATAGAGAATTGGCTCAGGCAGCAATTAACTTTTAAAGTAGTACACCTGCAATCATCAGATTACAGAGACTTTATGTTTGGATTTGGTTATTCCACACCTATTTTATTGCTATTAAAAAGATTTTGCTAGCGAAACTACTATTACAAAACTTCGTGTTAGCCCATCAGGTCTGGCATCACGGTCGATTACCGGAGCAGCAACTATCAGATTCATTAATAGATCGTTTTTAAACCTCTTTTTTACATTAGCATTTAAATTAAGGGTCAACCCTGATGAACCTGGAACCTTTTGGCCATTTTTGATCTTGTCTTCCCATAAATGATAGATCGGCAGTAATCCGAATGTCAGATCAAACTCTTTAATAGTAAAATCCTTTTCAACACGGAGCATAATATCATCAGCTCTTTTAAGGTGATACGATTCTTGATAATTATTAAAATTTGCAGGATTGTCGTATCTATGTTCAAATTCATTAAGGTTATGCCCAAATGAATGTTGGTATCCGAAGCTTATGTGCCATGTTTTAATATTGCTACTGATTCCTAATATCATATCGTAAGTGCCTAGGCTGGTTTGATATGCCATAGGAAGCGTGTAACCGTCTTTGGATTTGTTAGCATCATTTGATGGGATCTTAATTCCAGCTACAAGATTTAAACGAAACTTATCTTGTGAAAATATTCTTTGATTTAACGACAAACTTAAATCACCTAAACCACTAATATTCCCCAGGTTGCCAAATGTAAAATTGTAAGGCATCTTTATTTGAACAATTTGGTTTCTAAAAGTTGGAATAACTAATTCAAGCTGTGTTGTTAAGTGAAATACATTCTGTTCACCAAGCCCAAAGATCGTAGTAAAACTACCTGTTGTTTGTTTTTCTGATATGCCAAAACCCGAATCTAATCCTGAAATTGTGCAAAGTCCAGCATCACTACAGCCTTGTCCTTTAATGGAGAAATTGAAACTAACAACAAGTGCTAATATTATTATGAAGCGCATGAATTGTTTTTATTATTTGTCGCAATAAATGATTATCCTTACAATATTTGGACCAAGATTAAATATCTTTGTATTTTACAATTGTAGTTATGCTCCTCAAAACGAAAGGTATTGTAATAAAGCAAACTAAGTTCTCCGATTCAGGTGTTATTGTAAAAATATTTACTGAAGAGCTTGGTATACAGTCTTTTTTTGTGAGAGGATTACGGAGCCGTAAATCTAACCGTTCTACAGGTGGATCAAAAAGTAAGGCAGCAATGTATCAGCCACTAACTATGCTTAATTTGGTTGTGTCATACTCCGAAAACAAATCGTTGCATCATATCAATGAAGTGTCGATATGGTATCCCTACCAATCGATTACTGAGAATATGATTAAGCGAACCTTATTAATTTTTATTAATGAACTGTTACACAAGTCGTTAAAAGAAGAAACTGCGAACAAAGACCTTTTCAATTGGATTCATCAGGCCCTATTATGGCTTGATCTTGCGGATGATGGATTTGTTAATTTCCATTTAGTTTTTATGATGCAGCTTTCAATGTTCTTGGGTTTTTATCCGAAAAAGGAATTGAATGAAAACCTAAGTGTATTGGATATGCAGGAAGGTCGTTTTAGTAATAAAAGGCCAAACCATCCTTATTATGTTACCGGAGAAACAGCTAAAATTCTATGCCAGATTCGAGACACAAAATTTGAGGATTCGTTTGAGCTAAAACTAAACAATAAAAACAGGAGAGTAGTATTAGAAACGCTGATCAGTTATTACAAACTTCATCTGCCTTCATTTGGTGAGTTTAAGTCGTTGGAGGTATTGTCGGTTGTATTGGCCTGATGAGTAACACGGGATAAATGAAGATTATTGATAGCTAAAAATCCCTTTTTATTATAACGTAAGTGCTATATGATTTTGAATCATATATGTAAATAACATAAACACCTCCTGGCAGGTCATTTGTCTCAATAATATTTTCTCCCACAAAAAGTTCTCCTTTAATTAGGGTTATACCTGTTAAACTAATTATATCATAATTGTAATTATTTTTTGTCTCAATAACAATTAAATCATTAAATGGATTTGGGGATAAATTAATGGTTTCTATTTTGTTGAAATCAGAAACATAAGTATAATCAGGATCATGACCAACTAACTCAACTGAACAATCGTTGTAAACCTTTATATTCCAATGTTTCCAATGTATACACCCTGCTATACAATCACCCCATCCAAACGAATACGTGAGTTTTCGAATACCATCTTCAGTTTTGTAATTAATGCTTGATGAATGTGGTGCTGAGTTAAAAGGAGATGTAAATGCCATCTCAATTCCTGAAAAGTTTAAAAATAAGTTAGTTAATACATATGGATTAAGCAATTGAGGAGTATAAAACTCTACAAAAGCACCTCCATATTCCAAATCTATAACATAATCAATAATAGAAAAATCATACATTACTATTATGCTGTCCATTGTAGCATCACCAGTAAGTAATATATCCTGTGACCAAGAAATATTCCAAATTGTGGTAGTATCTATCAGAAGAACAAGATTATGTAATTGAGGTGTACGACTATGGCATACTAACAATGTATCGTGACCCGGTAAGCTTGTAGCATTGAAAACAGCAACCAATGCACCAAGTACAGAATCTAGTTGTATATCTGGAATTATAACTAATGAATTGTCGGGTGATTGTGTCGTTTTTAACCAATTGGAGGTAAGTCGTGTTGCCTCGGGCTTGTATATGTTTAATAAATCTGGTGATCCATCACATGAGGATGGGATTATTTGAGCTGGTGAAATACTATACAATAAAACAAATATTAATGTGATTAGTTTTTTCATATAAGGGCACTTTAAATTTAATCATAAACCTATGAACATCAAAGGTATAAAAACAAATAACATAATCTAATTATTCAGGAGGATTAATAACTTATGCCGTTTATTTAATTTTATACAGGTTGATAAAAGCATCTTGAATGGTATAATCTACTTCATCGATATTCCAAATGTATATTTTAAGAATACCTGAATTATGAGTAATATTCCCTGTTAAAAAATTATGCTTGAATCGTTCGCCTTCTTTTTTCCAGCTAGTCCGCAACCAATCAAATGGGATGTATTTATATTGTAACGTTTTGTTGTTTGTATCACTAATATGAACTACTACCCATGCATGGAATGGAATCGCAGAGGAATGGATATCAATATCGATATTAATTAATAAAGACTGCCCAATAAGAGTGTCTGTAGACAAGGTTTCAAGACGATAATATTCATTTGATATTGCAGAAGTTGAGTTAATAATTTTAGTGTTCAATAATTTGTAATCCAGCTTCTTCTTGCGCTTTAACAGAGCTCTTCCCAATACATCCTCAGTATCAATTATATCATAATAATCAAGCCACTCCGGATGTTCGCTAATATCTACAATTTGATAATCCGATTGTAATTCAGGGTAGTCTTTGTAGTCGATCAAATTTTGAGAACCTCCATTTCTGAAATTCATATATGTCCAGCAAAACATACGCATTCTATAACCACCAATTGTTGCGGGATATTCACTTTGGTTGTCCTCATCATTCATTACTATTTCATAGAAGCGCTCAGGAACTACTTCTGTTTTATATCCGTTTACGTATTTCAGATTCATCACTGAAAAGAAATGAACTGGTAAATAAAGTAATGGCAATGCAAAAACGATTAAAAGTATCTTCCCTGTTTCTTCAACCAATTCGTCTGTTACCATAATTATTGCTCCTATAAATAATGGAATTAAATATAGGGCAACCCTGTCTTCAGGGTTATTAATGCCAAAAAAGTTACCAAGCACTAATAGCCCACATAATGTCGCGAATAATAGAATTGAAAAAACAAACGATGGTTTAAATAGTTTCTGAACTCCATCTTTGATTAAAATAAATAAGGTAGCTAATACAATGAAAACAAATAATATAATAACAGAAATAGAATATATTATCATTTTTGATCCTGTCATCAATAATATTAGCGATATAACAGTAAGAGACCACATCCCGCTGCTATCGCCATAATACAAGGAACCTTTTTCTTGTAGATAGTACATGTAATAACTTGCAAATAGTAGAGGTAATACCTCAAATACTACAATAATCACAAGTCGTGATATTTTGGATCTAATCCTTGAATCATCAACTAGAAGTAACATAATCATCTGATATCCGATAATCGCAACAGACAATACCAGAATCGATAAATTTGAAAATTCAGCAAGAAATAGAAATAACGAAATATACAATATTTGCTTTATGGAATTGTTGGTTGAAAATTTCATAAGGTGAAACATCACACCAAATAAAAATGCCATTGACAAACCATATCCGCGTGAGACAGCAAAGAATTCAATGAAATAATGTGAAAACATTATCGACAGAATGAATATCCAGCGGAGGTTTATATTTTTTATAAACAGTGAAGTACGAAATAAAAAATAAAGAAAAATAATGGCCGATAATAAGTTCGGCAACCTTAATGCCAGTTTTGATGAACCAAAAAGGTGATAACTCACATAAGTTAAAAATGTATTTATAAAGTGGTTGTTTGCATCTGGTAGTGAATCAAAGAACCACATATCACCTCTGTGAACAAAATGAAAAAATGTAGCTGATTCATCAAATGTGATTGGTACATAATAGGCCCTGATCGCTAAATAAATTAACCACAGTACACTAATGAAGGTGAAGATAAGGGATTGCTTTTTTATGGATAATGCTGATAGTTTCATTTTTAATAATCTACAGAAATTCCATTCCAAAAACACTTTGAAATTCTTGCTTTAGTATATTCTGAACCTGTTGGATATCAATATGGTTTCCGAGTTCCTGCTTTAATGATGTAACTGTTTTTCCTTGAATTCCGCAAGGGACTATATATCCGAAATAATCTAAATCTGTATTAACATTAAAAGCAAATCCGTGCATACTTACCCAATGACTTGTTCGCACACCAATAGCACATATTTTTCGTTCATTTTGAGGATGTCCTGCATCAAGCCAAACCCCGGTAGCACCACTAACCCTTGAAGCAACAATATCATAATGCTTGAGCGTGCGAATTAACACGTCTTCAAGTTGGTAAATGTAATCTTTAATAGAAACGCCAAAATTGTCAAGATCCAATATGGGATACCCAACTATCTGCCCTGGGCCATGGTAAGTTATATCACCTCCGCGATTTATTTTAATTAAAGAGGCTCTCTTGCTTTTGAGAAACTCTTCGCTCATGAGCAAATTATCTTCTTTGCCACTTTTTCCTATAGTATAAACATGAGGGTGCTCACAAAAAAGTAAATAGTTGGGTGTTAGAAGCTTATGATCAGTTCTTCGATTCTGTTCTTTGATTGCAACTACCTCATCAAACAATTCTTCCTGGTAATCCCATGCTTTTTTATAATTGATGAGACCAATGTTTTTATATATCGTTTTTTTATTCAAAACCTATTTACTTTACTGCATTCCCTGTGCTTATAAATAAACATGTTTCTCAGCCCTATATGATGATCTTACCAGCGGACTACTTTCCACATACCTAAAACCAAGATCTAATCCTACCTTCAGATAGTCTTCAAATTGCTCAGGAGTTACATATTCTTTCACCATCAAATGTTTTTTTGAGGGCTGTAAATATTGCCCTATAGTAATTACATCCACACCAACGCTTCGCATATCTTTTAGAGTCTCGATAACCTCATCTGATGTTTCGCCAAGGCCAACCATAATACCCGATTTTGTTACAACTTCCGACTCTGAAATAATCTTCAAAGTTTCAAGACTTACTTCATATTTTGCACGACTACGAGCCCATGGAGTTATTCTTCTTACAGTTTCCAGATTATGGGATACAACTTCCTGCCCTGCAGCACAAACTTTGCCAATAAATTCCTTTTGCGCATCAAAATCGGGGATAAGAGTTTCAATTGTTATGCCGGGATTCATCTTTTTTATTGCCTGAACAGTTAGTATCCAAATTTCAGCTCCCAGATCATCAAGATCATCACGATCAACAGAGGTAAGTACACAATGTTTAAGCTTCATAAGCTTAACAGTTCTAGCCACACGAAGTGGTTCTTTCAAGTCAACTGGTAAGGGTCTTCCTGTTTTTACATTGCAAAATCCACACGACCTGGTACAAATATCTCCTAATATCATTAATGTGGCGGTGCCACGTCCCCAGCATTCATCCATATTAGGGCAATGGCCACTCGTACAAATAGTATGAAGCTTATTTTTTTCAACAATATCTCTAATCGACCGATATTCTTTCCCCGAAGGTATCTTACTTTTAAGCCAGTGTGGTTTTCTGAGTGCTTTATCCAATTTTCTTCTTCTTTTTAACTAAACAATGATACTAGGCTAGCAAATGTCTGTGAATATGTAAACTTCTTATTGTGTAGTTGTTTTAATTTCCTTTTCTTTTCTCAATACCTTACTTATCTTCACAGCTCGTGTTTGCAAAATTATATAATTTCTATATCCAACCATTTTATATATTTTTGTGTCATTACGAAGTAGCAAATTGAAACCCTTATCTAATGAAACATAAACTTGCGTTTATCACCTTCTTCACCATTTTTAGTATACTAATAACTGTGGGACAGACAACTTCTGATACCGATTATATTTCAGGAGAAGTTATGGTTCAGTTAACAAACAAAGCAGAATTACAAGAATTATTGAGCAAGTATAACCTTACAAATAAACATACAATTTCAGAAAGATTTAATATTTATCTGCTTAAAGCAAATAATTCAAGCACAAGCAATGCATCGATTATTAATTTGTTAGAAAGTGATAAATCGGTTGTTAATGTTCAAAATAACCATCAACTTACTTTGAGGGAAGCAGACCAAACTTTACCTGATGATTCACTTTTTAATTTGCAATGGGCCCTACTAAATATCGGCCAGAGTGGCGGAACACCCGGAGCTGATATTGATGCAACTTTTGCTTGGGACATAAATACAGGAGGTGTAACAGCTTTAGGAGACACAATTGTGGTTGCAATAATAGACGGAGGGAGCGACTTGAATCATGAAGATCTGGATTTTTGGAAAAACCATAATGAAATTCCAAATAACAGTATTGATGATGATACGAATGGATATGTGGATGATTACCATGGCTGGAATGCATATAATCATAACGGAACAATTCCACTTGATGTTCATGGTGTACATGTATGTGGTATTGCAGGTGCTATAGGTAATAACACTGTGGGTATTTCGGGTGTCAATTGGAATGTAAAAACTTTGCCAATTGCGGGATCATCTACAAATGAATCAACAGTAGTGGAAGCTTTGTCGTATATATATGTTGTCAGGGAAAGGTATGATCAAACAGATGGTGCAGAAGGTGCTTTTGTGGTTGCTGATAATTGTTCGTTTGGGGTTGACAAAGGTCAGCCTGAGGATTTCCCTATTTGGGAAGCAATGTATGATTCCTTAGGGCAAATAGGAATATTAAGTATGGGAGCTACTGCTAACAGAAATTGGGATATTGATAGTGTTGGAGATGTTCCTACAGCTTTTACAACTGATTATATGATTTCGGTAACTAATACTACGAAAAAAGATATAAAATATACTAATGCTGGATATGGCTTAACTACAATTGATCTTGGGGCTCCTGGAACAATTATTCAATCATTAGGCATTAACAATACTTATAGAAATAGCTCAGGTACTTCAATGGCAACGCCCCATGTTACTGGCGCTGCCGCTCTACTTTTAGCTGCCGCCGATTCAGCATTTATTGCTAACTATAAAAGTAATCCTTGTCAAGGAGCTCTTTTGATTAAAGACTTTATCCTAAATGGGATTGATACTCTCCCGGATTTGGAAGGGAAGACTGTTTCCGGAGGGCGGTTAAATATTTATAATTCTATCATGTTGCTGGTGGATGTTCCTATTCTTTCAACTAATATGGACTCTGTTTATAAAGAACTTCCTTTAAACACAAATGCCACAGACACTCTTATAATTACAAATTCAGGAGCTGGTACTCTGCACTATACCATTACTATTAATGATGAGCCCGGCTGGTTTATGCTTTCGCAATTCGAAGGTGATGTGGTTGCAGGTGAATCAGATTCAATAATAATGCAATTTAATTCAGTTGGTATTGACACCGGTTATTATAATTGCACTATTCATATTGATGGAGAAATTATTGAAGATAAGTCAATTCCAGTTGAAATGTATGTTTATGATAATGTGGGAATTCATAATTATCATAGAACATCAAATGTGAAAGTTTTCCCAAACCCATTTTCTACGTTGGTAGAATTTAATTTCGATGTTGCTAAAGCCGGTGAAACCATAATCGAAATATATGATCAATATGGAAACATCATCTATCTTGATAAGAAATCAATTAATTCCGGCTCTGTTAATCTTACATGGAAAAATCAAATAAGTTATAAAGGATTATATTATTATCGACTGCTATTTAATGGGACCCTTATCTCTTCTGGTAAAATTGTGAAAATGTAGTTTTGATTTTAATTTAGGCTAGTTGCCATATCTGAAATACGATTCCATAACTAGATTATCTGCACTAAAATTTTCATTACTTAACGAGTAACATACTATCTGGTTTTTTTTACTTTTGCACTCCATTTAAATGTTTGTTGCCCAAGTGGCGGAATTGGTAGACGCGCTGGTCTCAAAAACCAGTTCCTTCCAAGGAGTGCCGGTTCGATCCCGGCCTTGGGTACTTGAATAAATCGTAAATGATTAGTAATTAATTGTTTGCGGTTTTTTCTTTTCAGTTTTAGTCAACTATTAGTCAACTATAACGATTTTGCTTGAATTCCTGAACAAGACAATAATAATTCATTTACGATTTATTTCCTTAATGCTTTTAAAATTCTTTCTTCGTTTATCACAATGTCTCTGAATAACACGTGAGGGAATTTTTGATACTTTGATGTTTTAAAAGCCTCAAGAATATTTATTAATGTAGATGCTGTTATTAATGACAAATTCATCTCAGTATCCATCTCGCAATCTGTAATAAAGTCGTCGCTAAACTCTGGTGCAATTAATAATATTTTTAGAATTCTCAAATCATTCTTAAGGGCTAAATTCTGGTATGATTTTATGTATGTCTTCAAACAAACTTGAACTTTTAGGGTCAAAAATTAAGAGAGTGTTAATACAAAACTAATTGTTTTTTTTGATATTGTTTTTTT
>NYYH01000104.1 GCA_002686705.1 Bacteroidota bacterium | reverse complement strand
GTATCGGAAACCTATGAAGTTCTGAATTTGTATTATTCCCTAACCCCCATCACATCTATATACTAACATATTTTTATCATCGGAATTCGTGAAGGAGTGAGTTAACCGACTCCATCGAAGACATTTTCAAAAAATAAAATCATTCCCCAATCGTTCTCAATCTTAGAGAACTTCCTGATCCATTCCTTGCGTTCCTTGTCTTCGATGTTCCGTCTGGTGTACTCGTCAAAGGTAGCAATCAACAACTGACGAATATATTCATCCGTGTGATGTTTGAGTTCGTTCTTGTCTATGAGGTGTTTTGAGTCATCCACCCAATCTGGTGGGGTAGTTCTGGTTCCTATCCTTTGAGTGAAAATGTAGATACAATTCCAATAGTCATTTTTCTTTCTTTTGCTCATCATAAAATGGTTTAAGTGTTTCTCTTTTGTCTTTCTGCATTCCTCTTATCATTATGTCTGGTTCGATGTCTTCCTTAAACCCATCAATCATCTTTTTATAAGTATCTTTATCCTCACCTTCATAGTCTCGGATGTGGTCTACTATCCACCAATCAATCTGTGCTTGGAACTTTTGATACAAACTCTTAAAGAGTTCATCACAAAGTTTTTCTGCTGAAGTAATTTTCTCGGAATCCATATTTATTTTTATCTGATAATTTAATTTAATTTAAAAAACCATAGAAAAATATTTCCAGTTACATCTTCATTATAATATAACAATCTCCAAACAAAAAAAAATACTACAAAAACATATATTGCTAATTTCGTTTCAGATTTCATATTTCCTCAATAAAGAAAAAACTTCTTTCAATCTCTCGTCTAAAGAATAATCTCTTTCTTTACGTTCTGGTAATCGTTCCCATTTGATTATCTCTCTATCCCACATCACTAATAATTCTCCAAAAAATTTTCTTGGAATTTCTAATTCTGCAATTTCTTTTTCAATCGAATCTTTATCGTATCCTTCTTCCTCAAGTTCTTTTCGTAATTCAATTTCTGATTCTTTCCAAATTTTTTCATATTCTTCATCAATTAAGAATTGTGCATTTGATGAAACTTTATTGGCAAATTCTATTGTAAATATTGATTTTTATAATCTCTTTTTCATAAATTCATTAGTGCCATTAGTCAAAACTCACTTTACAGACAGGACATATTTTCACCTGTTTGTCTTCGACACTATTCCTGCATTCGGAACAAACTGATTTGAAAGATTTTATAAATCTAAAAATCATAAGTGTTAGACCAATAATAAAAATTAACAATCCAGCGATTGATAAGGTAAGCACAAATGATACAACACCCCAAAAAGGAGATGTAAGAACTATGAACCCAAATATTTCTGTTAGCAGACCGCCTAGAGAGGTTTTACTCTTTGTAACAATTTTCGCCATAATTCTCTCCTCTGATTTCTCCTTGTAGAGAAAATGTAGATACAATTTTTTCACTCATCTTCCTCCTTCATTATTTGTTCACCATCACAATTGTATTCAATCATGCCACGAGTATCTTGTGTTGATAGAGAATCAAAGGAACTTGTGCTTTCAAATGTTGGAAAGAAATTGTATTTCATGATTTCTATAAGAGAATTATCTGAATTTTCCAAGTAATGTTTCTTAATCTCTTTTCCAATCTCCTTTATAACTTCATCAGTAACAATGTTTTCAGATTTGGATAAGATAGACTGAACAGATTCATTCAATTTAGGAAAAACTCTATCTTTCAGATCTTTAATCAAATAAGCTGAACCCATACCAAATACACCAGTTCTTCTCTTATAATTCCAATTGACAGATGGCTTAAAACTTTTCTTTTGACTTATTTGCCATTCTTTCTGTTCTCTTAATTCCTTTTCACTAGCATCTTTTCTTCTCTGTTTCTTATCAGCCTCTATTATTGATTCTGTTTCATCAATAACCTTCTGAAATTCATCTGAATCAATTTTCAAATACTCAGCGAGTTTATCTAAAAATCCATCTTCATTCTTAACATCACGAAGGCATTTGTAATAAAATGTGTATCCTTTTTGAATGTTCTTCCATTTACCTAATGATTCCAAAAACTCTTTTATTTGATTCTTGTTAGATTTTTCACTAACAAGTTTTTCAAGAGGAAGGTTTTTTTGAGGTATCCTTCTTTTTTCTTCATCAAGGTATTGGCGATAGTATCCTTCCATTTATTCTTTTAGAGTAAGATTGTCCGTTTTGTGAAATTACGGGCATTCATTTTATAAGTCAAGTTTATAGTGAGATTTTATCTCATCAAAAGTATGGATGGAGGATTATTGGTTTGTCCATACACATCCTGGCGGTAACATTCCATAATCACACGGCCCAATCACACACTTCCAATAACATCGTTTTGTCTTCGATGTGGCATCGATCCGTGTTGTCTTCGTTGGATTGTTACAGGTTATTTCTTGTTTCTTCTTTGGAATGATTTTCTTTTCACTAATTTCAATACAGGTTTTACATTCGCCTGTTTGTATGTTGATTTTACATCCCTCTGGTGAGAGACATATTGATTTCGGGTGGGTTGTGGTTGTGAGTAGGAGGAATAGGAGGATTATAAGGATTATTAGTTTCTTCCTATCACATAGAGGGTAGGTTTTTCTTATTACAGATAGACACATAGGTAAGGAGTGAAGACAATTGTTTCTTTCCTGTACGCCCTGTCTGACGAAGTAGACAGGGTTGATAATTGATTAGGCAGCGATTTGTTCCATACTCAATTTCTTCTTCATCTCGTTTTTGGTTTTCTCAATTCTACGAAATGAATTATCACCATATTCATTTTTCCAATTCACATTATTGGTTTCCCAGATGGAACGAAGTTCATTTTCCGTTTTCATCGTTTTGATAATTTCACAAACACTATCTACTTTGGTTTTGATAATTTCCTGCCCAGTCAAGGCACAATTCATTTCATCAGCAGATGGGAAACTATCTCCCATCAAATCTTCATTCAGAAATGCTAATGCTCTTCCTATTGCACTTGTTTGGCAATTCTCTGCCCAACTTGTTTCGTTTATGTAAGATGAACCAACTTTTTCAGCCGCGATTCCTTCAGACATTACCATTCCATTTCCGTCAAGCACCTGACCTTTTAGAATGATGAATGTTCCATCAAAATGTAGTAATTCCGTATGAAGGCAAAAACCTTCATATTCATTCATAGAACGAAATTGTTTCACTCTGTCTGCAACCAGACGATAATTTTTACCTTTTATGTTTATAACTGAATTAGTCATTTGATTCTCATTATATGCTTTGTTGATAATTTCTTTCGCTATTCCAATCTTTCAACCAGTTCAATTAGAGTTGAGAGTCTTCTCCGAAATAACCATAGTCTTCATCTGTTCCATAACCTGCTGATGCTAGGGCATCTCCGTCATCCTCATTGTCTGGTTCTTCTCTGTTTTCAAGACATGATTCACAAGTAAATTGGTCTCTCTTTTCATCCCAATCAAATTCTGGGAAATAATCTGTATCGACCAAGTGGTCACAAGAATCACAAAAAATTACACTCATTTGTCCTCCATCTTTTTTTATTGCCCGTAGTGAAATACTTGTTTCTCTTCCCAATTCTGTTTTTCCGTATCCAAATCATTCTCATTTTTATTTTCTATGTGGCTTAGTTCTGTTTCCAAAATCTTGATTAGGTTATCCAAACCCTTCCTAGGGCAGTCCAAGATTTTTTTTAGTGGTTCTCTAAAATCTCTTTCACACAATTGTCTATCTGTATCGTGTGAATCAGCGAATGCCATTCTTATGTCGTGTCTCGCATCGTCAATTGCTCCGTAAGCATCTTCCAATCGCTTTATCTGGTTTTTGAGTTCGTCAATCATCTCAACCTGAATCGTTTTCATAAAACCTCTTTATAAGAATTTGATTTTGATTTATTTGGAGGGATGACTTCCGTGTCTTTTCTGCTTTCCATTTCTTCCCTCCAATTTTTCATTACGAACCAAGTGAAAGAGGATTTGTTTTATTTCCAAATCTATCAATCGTCACTCCGTATGCTCTTTCTGCGAGTGAAAGGTTTGCATATGCTTCTGCATGTTTTCTCTCTTCTTCTTTTTTCTCTGCATACTTCTTCTCAACCATTTCCAAATGATGAGCAAAAGTAAGAGGGGTCAGGTCTGTATCTGGTGAGGAACAATAACGAACATCACTCAACCAATTCTTTATTGTTTCTTCGATGACTTCGGGTGGAATAGAAGCAAAAACTTCTTTCACTCCCTCCATCATTTTGTCTATTGTTTCTGTGTGTAGCATTTTGTCTCTCGTTGTGTTTTGGAAGGATAAGATTGATAGTCAGTCAATCTCATTTACACTAATAATAACAAATAATGTTTATAAAGTCAAATAATTTTATCAATAATAACAGCACTTTATCTATTTTCTATTAGATAATATGTAATCCAGTGAGATAATATTAGACATGAGAAAATTTTTTTTGTTGATTTGTTTATGAATTAGTGTAAATTACGAAAATAAAGCAAGTGGGGTGACTATCACTTGCAGAATAATAATGAAGCAGAAAAGAAAAAATGTGTTGATTGGTCTTTCGGTGCCAGACGAGATAAACAAGTGGATAGAAATGGAAGTTGGCAAAAATCCATTTTGTGATAATCGTCAGCAATTTATACTTGGAACTTTACGAAAGATGTATCGTGAAGAAGTAGAAAAGGTCGAGGAAACAGAAGGATAAAATATTTAGATACAAATAAATTTGGAATGATAAAATATTTTATTCCTATAATATTTTTATCTTTTTTATTTGCATCCTGTCTTACGAAAGATGTTGTAGGTTGTGCAGGAATAAAAACTTATAGTGCGTGCTCAAGAATTTGTGAAAGAGATAATGTCTATTTGTGTGAGCAGATGGAAGTTGTGAAAAATAATCAAGCATGGCAAAGTTTGAGTCAGCAAATGAACCACATGCAACAACAACAACAACATAGAGAATTGCAAAATCAATTACGACAACAACAATTTCAGCAACAATGGCAACAACAGAATAAAACTTATAATTGTCGTGAGGTAGGATACAACCAGTATCAGTGTAATTAGATAGGACTGCATAAAAAAACCCACACCGACTGCAATCGATGTGGGTTATTCAAGAGAGCAAATTGAATTGCTCTCGTAATCTGTGAAAGTTCCTTGGCGGGAGTTTTTCACTTAGACATGGATGTCTTATGAATAAATCTGCCCTTCTTGCAACAAAGTGGCAAGAAAAAAAAGCATTTCTCGGCAATTCTCCCCAAAAAAAGCAAAAAAAGTTTTGGAAAAATCCTTTCTATGGATTTTCCCTCGCACATAATCTTTCTCCAAGTTTGATTGGATACGCTTATCTTCTTGCAAAGATTTCAGGCGAACAACAAAGTTTCACTCTTTCACTTGGAAATGATTTTTTATGTAAGTTGTGGTCTTGTTCTCGCCAAAAGGTTTGGAGAATTGGAAAACAACTGGAAGATGCTGGAGTGATAATTGTTGATAGTGGAACACCTCAACGAAAACCAGATGGAACATTCGTACAGGAAAAAAAGATTAGGCTTATTCCTCAATGGAAGGATGAAGAAGAAGAAAACAATTCTCACCATAGTCGTGCGGATCGGAACGCCCAGGTTGCAAAAATGTTACACCACAATAATAACATTCCGAAGGAATGTTTTAGAACTATACCTTCGGATAGAAAAGATAAACCAGAAGGGTTCGTGGATTTATCTTCTTTGAAAAAATATTCTGATGAAGAAAAAAGGAAACCAAATGCAGAATTGAAGAAGATACAGGCTAGAATGCTAAAAAGATGTTTGGTGAAAATTATGGAAGAAGATGTTTTGGATTATCGTTTTATGTGTTTGATTTACAGGAAAATCTTTGGTGCAGAGGAACACAACATCTCTCATTATCAAAAAATGCACTTTGTTCTCAAACATAAACCCGAACTGGTGAGTTCTTCCTTCGACTTGATGATAAAGACATTCCCACAGATTAGATGCCCTATTGCGTGGATTACATCGGAACTCAAAACCATTGCCTTCAATCCTGTTTCCGTGAATCGGAATGAGGAACAACCAACCAAGAATATTTTGTCTAAACAGGCACAAGCATTTATGAAAAGAATGGAGAATAAAGAATGAACCTAACGCAATTACAAAGAATCTTTATTGTTGTTACAGTCTTATGGATATTGGTAGTAGCTGGACACTTTTGGCGTTCAAGTGGACTCAGAATCAGTAAATTCATTCCTTGGGCTGCAATTCCAGTATCCGTATTTTGGGGAGGATACTGGATATTGTCTGCAAGAAATAGAAATACATTTCTTGATAAAGTTTTTTTTTGTTAAAAATTTTGATAAATCCATTTCTGACATGGAACCATTCAAACACAAAGATGAAACAACAGAAGGCAAACATCAGTCAAATTTTGATAAATTTATCCATTCATTTCTTTTTAGAGATGACTTAGCAAAAGAAGAAGAACAGGAAAAGAAGGATAGAGAACAAGAACAAATACCTGATGAAAATAAAATTAAACTTCAATCAATGTTAGATGAATTTGAGTTTGAAATACTTTCTAAAGATGCACACAAAATAGAAAATGAATTGATTGAGTTGGGAAAAATTATACAAAGAAGAAAAGATGATGGAATAGAAACTACAAAAGAAGACCAAGAATGGTTGATACGGGTAGTCAAACAGAATATGAGGGTAAAAGAAAAATCAAAAGATGATGATAAAGACATTCCCAAAGATTAGATGCCCGATAGCTTGGATTACATCGGAACTCAAAACGAGGGACAACCCACCAAGAATATTTTGTCTAAACAGGCACAAGCATTTATGAATAAAATGAAGAACAAGGAGGAGATAAAATGAATAATGGTTTAGAGAAAATACAAAAAAAATTAGATGATGCGTTAAAAGAGAACAAAAGATTGGAAGTTGAACTGGAAAGGGTAAAACTTGAACTTAAACTGGAACGTTCAGAATCTGCGAAGGAACGGGCAAAGCTAATGTTAGAAACACGAAAAATTCAGCATGAAACTGGAATGCGAAAAGGAAAGAGAATCAAAACACACAGCCGAGCTGGAAAAGTCCGAGTTGAAGGAAGGATGCGTCTGTGTGAAAAAAACCCAGCCCTTGCCAAAAGAGTTATTGAATTACACTTAGAGGGATACAATCGTAACAGTATTTCAAAAATTGTTAATAGAGATGGTTTTAGAAATTTAAAAGATAGGATAATTTATCATTCTCAAGTATCCACGATTATACGAGATTGGAAAAAAGGAGTGTTTAAAACAAACATCAAACCTGACCTAGGTCATCAACTTCCTAAGGAAATGTTTAAAAAAGCAAGTGCAACTTTAGATAGAGATAAGGATAATCAAAATATGATTAGAGCATTAACAAAATCAACAGGAAGATTAAAAGAAATCGTAGAGATGAGAATAAAACAAGAATTGACATTGGCAGAAATTGGAGCTCATTTTAGCATAAGCAGACAACGAGTACGGCAAATCTTAGAGAAAGTAAGAAATGGTGATTATAACAAAGGATGATTGATTATTTCATCTCTTTCATAAGGATGATGATAAAGACATTCCCATAGATTAGGTGCCCCATAGCGTGGATTACATCGGAACTCAAACCACTAACAACGAGAAAGGATAACTCTTCTGAAGCACCTGTAGGAATGTCTTTATCAAATGAATAATCATTTCGTATCCTTGATTGATTATTTCATCTCTATCATAAGGAAAAAATATGAAAAAAATAATTATCTCAATCACATTATTTCTCACAATCGGTGTAAGCATCTTCGCTAAAAATCCAATATTTTCTGCAAAAACAATAAAATGTAAATGGATAGAAGGTGAAATTTATACTTATGAAAAAAATTTATGGGGAAAAGAAACTGATAATAAATTTAATGTTGAAATTATACTGGACAGCATCAATCTTGAAAATAATACTGCAAGGATTATTGCCAATGTCGGAAGTGGAGATTTGGCAGTGTATCCGACTTCAATCGGTTTGATGTTTATTGAACAAGATGTTTCTGCTGTCCATACACTTCTCATTTATTATACAACAAACAAAGACAATAAGAATATGTTCCCAGCAACATATGACCGTAATATTCAAATACTTGGAGTGCCAATGAATAGTAATTATTATGGATTTTGCAAAATATTTGGATAATTAAGACGAATAATTGATTATCTAACTTCTTTTACTGAAACAACATTCACATCCTTGAACGATAATTGTGAAAGTTGTTTTTGGAATGTATCAATCATTTTCTTTATCATCTGTGTTTTATTTTTCTCAATCTCAACTCGTACTTCTATTTTTGTAATTTGATTTGGCATCTTCTTCCTTCATTATGCTGCTGATTTTATTTTTGCTAGAAATGCATTTGCATCCTTATCCTGTTTTGTTTCATTATCTTTTTCATCGTCATTATCTTTTTCATCGTCATTATCTTTTTCATCGTCATACTTTTCATCATCATCACTTGGCATTTCCAAAGGCACATTCATACTCTTTGCAGGAGGATAAACTATGTAAAATCTCTTGTTGTCTTCTGAAACCGCATAAACATCATCAATAGAAATGTGTATGTTGTCTCCTTTGCTGAAATCATTACCGCCATAATTCCAAATAACTTTTGATGAAACTTCATTATTTTGCATTACATCAGTATCGTCTTCATTCACCTTTACAATTATGTATCCAGTATTTTTAGCAGTCATCGGTCTTTTTACCAATGCATAGACATTTTTCCTCAAAGTGATTTTATTATCTCTCACCTTTCTGCTATCAACCATCTTTCCAAATGTTTGTAGAACTTCCAATGCTTCATCTTGTGGAGATTTACGGATAAACTGCCCGTCAAATATTTTCTCAACAAAAGTTCTGAATGAATACATACATCTCCTTTATACCAAACCAATTGTTGGTTTGTTCTTTCTAAACTTCTTGTAATCTTTGTTTATTGTTTTTGCTAGCCCAGGATAATTCTGTTCTATTGTCTTCATAAAAAACTTTTCTTCTGATAATTGTTCCAAAGGAATTTCTTGGAACAAATCTTCACTATGTTCTTCTCTTCTGGATTCTTCATATTCAAACCATAAAGACAAATCTGCTTTAGTGATTTCTTTTGGAATTAACTTATTGAGTGCATCAAAGTCATTAGTCAAGTTCCTCAATTTTTCTGCAACAATTTCACTATCTAAAGATGCTTTCACTTCTTCTCCGTCAATTCGTTTTACTCGGCATGATAGACCTTTGCCGATTCCATATTTTAGTAATGCACCACATTCACTTTGCAGTTCATAAAATTCTTTCACATCGTAATATGTGAAACCACGAAAAGGCACAATGAGCACTTTTTCATTTGCAGGACTATTTGCTCGTGGAAACTGAACTGAATAAAAGTAAGTGTGATTATTTTTAGGTAATCGTTTTGGTCTTTTGGTTTTGTAGAGTTCCATTTTTCCTACCCTTCATAAAATCTCCATTTGTGAATAATGTGTCTAAAACCATCTTTTCTTCATTGATCTGTAATATTGTTTGAGTGTTTCATGCAAGGAACAAGGAAGACGAAACACTCAAACGAGTTTTTCCAGACACAAATGATAAAGAAAAGGTAGGTAGAGGGAGAATGTTGCAACACTCTCAATCTACTTCTATTTAGGTAGGATTATTTCGTGATGATTGGAAGGTGTATTATCTTTATTCTATGGGTTCGTTTCATGTGATGTTTATTTGACCCAATTCAGTTTTATGATTGACCAATTTTCTACACCAATATTATATTGAATACGACATATGAACTTTTTCCGTAATTTGACTCCTAAATCATTCTTTGCATCTACATAAGATACGAAATCATAGGTCACTGAATTATCATCCTGTTCTGTGATTACAGAGGCAACCCCATCAAGAGGGTCTGCAAAATCTGCTGATTCAGGTGCTTTCAAATTACTCTTTACTGCTGAATTACATTTGACTTCAGACATCAGTCGTTTTTTTTCTGCTACCTTCTTTTTATCGTTTGACGAGATGACTGCGATAATGATTATGACCACAACAACACCTAAAATTACCCAAATACCAATTATAATTCTTTTCCCTAGTGTAGAGTATTCACTAAATGATTTAGCCATAAATTCTCCTTATTCAATCGGTCGTTTTTTTTTCTTAATTCTTTACATAGAAGGTAGGTTTTTAGAAACCGAACTGGCGTACTGCATCCCAGCAATCATTTTCTTCAACTCCCAAATATGCTGATGTGTTTTGAAGATTTTTGTGACCTAACAAAATTCGGCAAGATGCCAAATCTCTACTCTTCAAATAAATGGCGTGTGGAATTGCCTTTCGTAATGAGTGCGCTCCAAAATAATTTCTATCCCAACTCATCTCTTCACACCATCCATCAATTATTCTTCTCATCTGTTTTGTTGAGATTGGTTTATTGCCACCACGAACTGAAGTAAATATGAAATCTTCGGTTTCTTTTTCTGTAACATCAATCCATCTCAAAAAGGCATCCAAAGAGCTTTTAGAAAGTTGGCATCGAACTGGTCTGTTTGTCTTTCCTTGTTTCCAATCAAAAGTTTCTCGTAATTCTCCCCATTCTGTTTTGATTGTAGAAACCCGAAGAGAAAGTAAATCTTGAGAACGAAGGCAAGTATCAATTCCAAAATTGAGTAAAGTCAAATCTCTTGGTCTGTCTGCCAAAACTTTTCTCAAACTCTCTACCATTTTTTTAGTAAAAGGTTTCTTTCTCATTTTAATTTCTCATTTTAATAAGTTTTCCTACCTCAGACAACAACAGCAAAAGTAAGATGTTTGTGGTTATTGGACTTGATAGGATACTCACAAGGATTTCCCATAACCATAAAAAATCAAAACCCCATAATTTAGTTTCTAATTTAGTCCAGTCCATTTATTTCTCCTTTTTATCATCTGGTTGATTATGAGAGTGTCCTATTCGTGCTAGTGCCTCAATAATTTTTAGCACTTCTGCAAGTTCATCCAATTCAGTATTTTTCTTTTCATCATCCACTTATCTTAAATTTCCATCTTCATCATAAAAATCTCCAAAAAACTTTCTGAGAGGAGTTGATTTAGCAAAGAGATCCCAATTACCATACATCTCATCTTCATCCATAAATTCCATAAACTTCGACTTCATCTCTGGAGACAACGATGCCATGAAAATGTCTACACCTTGCATCAGACATTGATTAAGGTTCATTTCCAATCCAGCGTGTAATAATCCTTTTTCTCCATCAAGTTCAATAGTTTCAAGGGTGGTGTCTAATGTTCTTGCAAAAATCTGCATCACCTTACTTGCTATAAAATTCTGTGCTCTATTTTCATTTGCCATTATTTCTCCTTTTTATCATCTGGTTGATTATGAGAGTGTCCTATTCGTGCTCGTGCCTCAATAATTTTTAGCACTTCTGCAAGTTCATCCATTTCAGTTTTTTTCTTTTCATCATCCACAATAAGTTTTTCATAACTTCTATAAATCTTCGTGCAAATCTTGTGAGTGTCGGCATTGATTGTATCTGCCATTTGGAAATCAATTTTGCGTATTTGGATTTCTTCTGTTACTTCGTCAAAATCTTTATAACCTTCTTGCAATTCTGCTAGGGTTTCCAAAATAGATTTTGCAATAGTCATTTTCCCTCCACTATTTTTTATTTGTAATTTAGTAAAATTATACTGAAAAATCAGAAAAAAAACCAGTAAATTTATGTCTCTTTTTGTAGAATACGAAAAAAAACGGACATAAGAGAATAATATTATTGGTTCTCTATGTCTTATGTGTTGGTATTACTGGAATGGTAGAATAAACAGGAATGAAACGAGCGTCCGTAAATGTTAGAAACGGACATTCAGATAAAAAAACTTTCTAAAGATGCTCCACTGATTTTATGATTTGCATTCTCAAATGAAAATACAG
>NYYH01000099.1 GCA_002686705.1 Bacteroidota bacterium | reverse complement strand
TCAGCCTATTATTAGTTTAATCAGGAAAGTAGCCTTAAAAGTTGGATTTGTTGCATCAAGTCGACTAAGAGTATTGATATTTCATGGTACAAAAAGACTCCGGTGCTGATGACTTGTTATTGCGTCCATTGTGTGCCAAGCATTTGGAGCCAACTAGGCCTGAAATTGAGGGATGGGTTGACCGAGGAAAACTTTTGAATTTATCAGGCAGAAACAGAAAGCCTCAAATGGCTTTAGCAAAAAAATTCAGTTTTCATGATTATGCCACTCCTGCTGGCGGCTGTTGTTTCCTGACAGACAAACACTTCTTCTTGAAATTAGTCATCAAAAGACATCAGCGCTAGAATTGACAACACTATGTCGATCGTATTTTCCTTTACAGTAGGAATTAATGAAAGCGTTTGGTCGGTTGACACAGGAGGGATGCGTGGCTTTACAACCTTTACTGGGTGATTTTTGCTGAGTTCGTCACAGACTTTCTCTCCTTCAATTTTTGCTTCTATGTATTCTTTAAATTCCTTTTTCGCGTCGTCTATAAACATCGTCGATGGATAAAGTACGCGTGAAACTCCTAAAGGAACGAAAAACTCTACCGTTTTCTTAAAATCTCGAACATAAAAATTATAAAAAATTTCGTGTAGATCTTCGTCAAAAACTGACGACTTATTCATCAAGATTTTTGGTGTTGCGAAATAAAAGAGATAATCGAAAGTTGTTTTAAAAATTTCAACCTTTAAATCTTGAGAGACATTCATATGAACGCAATCACAAACTCCACCATAGGATCGGATATCTTGTGCAACCAATTCAGCATCGTCTTTTCCGGTGTTAAAAGTAATGGTAACATCTCCACCTGAAATGCCGACTAACTTTGCAACCCATGCGCCTAAACCTCTACTACCTCCGATAACCAACACTTTTTTACCCGTCATGCTGAGAGTAGCAGGTAGTTGATGACTTAAATCTTCACAAGAAGGAATCGTGACTGACTTCGGTCGAAAAAAAGCTTTAATCTTAGCATCAAGATTTATGCCAACATAACCAAGTTCAATTAATCTAGAAAATTCTCGTTTTGAGTTCACAGTTACAATTTGATTATCTACCCCATCTTTAAAGGTAATGTTGATGCCAAAAAGCAATGAGTGTAGTCCTGGGACTATCATCCCCGAGACACTGGTAAGAAGTGCAATCTCATAGACTACATCTCCGCCTAAGGCTTCTGTAAGATATGGAAAAAGGCTTGTAGCTAATTCTTTATTACCGCCACAAAGGTTCTCAAACGTATCGCCCACGGAGACGGCCGATAAATCAAGATCAGTTGGCTGAGTAATAGTATTTGAGGGAGTAACAGGACTGGTTTTATTGGCAATAACACCAAAGCTTGTTGGATCTTCACATTTCACGGAAATATAAATTAAATCATTCTTTCCAAGTAATTTTAGTTCCTTCGATTCCCTGTTCCAAATTGCTGAAACTTCCTGTTCAAGATTTATTTGATTCGCAAAACGAATATCATAATTGATAAAAACACTCTCTTCTCTTTGAATCAAGCACTCAAGCATCCACAAAAAGCAATGAATTCCGTGTACGATCGGCTGACCGGCAATGGTCTTTCTCGCCTCAATTTGGTCTAAGTGGATTGGATTAAAGTCCCCAGAAAATTGAGCAAACTGCGATTGATTAAAATAGGTGAAATGTCGATTACCAATATTCACTAAAACTGCTCCCACTAGATAGTAGCCTAATTTAAAATCCTTGCAAGATATTCTACAAGAAATGTGGACGCAGAAAGTTGTGAACTGTCATTTCTGCAAAAAAACGTCAAATCTTGTTCTTGAGAACCCTTCTTTGTAGGAATAATTGTTACTATTTTGCTACTAATATATTATAATAAATAACAATATCAATATATTTTTTTAAAAAAAATATTGCCAGTTGCGTGGTTCAATGTATGTAGCGTAGCCATTTTATTTCGGCATCGACGAAGTTTTCCATGATAGAAAAACCCAATCATCACAAACTATTAATTTTGATTCAGCCTATTATTAGTTTAATCAGGAAAGTAGCCTTAAAAGTTGGATTTGTTGCATCAAGTCGACTAAGAGTATTGATATTTCATGACATACCTCCAAATCAGGAATTAGCATTCAAAAAACAACTTCAAGAGCTACAGAAAAAATGGAACATTATATCTCCTGAAAAATTTGAAAGGATGATTTCAGGTAATGAGCCAATTCAAGATAATAATTTATTAATCACATTTGATGATGGTCTTACAAGTAATCGTATAGTGGCTGAAAAAATATTAAATCCAATGGGCTTAAAGGCTATTTTTTTTGTTGTTACTGATTTTGTAGATATAAAAAATGTAGATGATTCAGATCAATTCATTGTTGATCATATTTGTCCTAATTTAAAAAAAGAGGAAATCCCCGAGCATTGGCATAATATGCAATGGGAAGACTTAAGTGCATTAGTTGAACAGGGGCATACTATTGGTTCTCATACTAAAAAACATACCCGACTAAGTAGTTGCAATAACAAGGATGACCTCATTGAAGAAATAGTAATAAGTGCTAATCATATTGAGAGCAAGTTAGGGAAAAAAGTTGAGCACTTTGCTTTTCCTTTCGGCGATATAGAGAGTTTTAATAATGCTGCGATGGAAGTGGCTAAATCTCAATTCCGTTATATTCATTCTGGCATTCGTGGTAATAACGTTAATAATACTTCTCCTTTGGCAATCCGAAGAGATGGAGGTGCTTTTCATCTATCGTCAAATAATGAATACAGAATCGATGAAAAACTACTTAAAATATTCTTAGATGGCGCTGCAGATTTTCGTTATTCAAATGCTAGAAGAGAGCTGGACTCGTGGTGTCGATAATTATTGCTAATGGCTAATTTAACTTATGCGCCAGCTCCAGAAAATAAACGGAAGATTAGTAACCGTGCATTCATTGACATATTTAACCAAGAAACGTAAAAAGTTAAAAGACATTAAATTTTTAGCTCAGGGAACTATCTATCCTGACGTTATTGAATCTGCTGGTGCAGCATCAGGTAAAGCAAAAATTATCAAGTCACATCATAATGTTGGCGGCTTGCCAGAAGATATGAAGTTTGAATTAAAAATAGTGACATGAATTTAAAGATAGATGATACCGCTAAACTTGAGAAATTTTCAAAAAGTACTTTTAAATCAATGATTTACAAGAATATTTTTATCGAGTGGAAATAATGGTACATTTCTATAATAAAATGTATTTTATCTCTATAGAAACAGCTAAAACAATGAGAATAGTTTTATGAATAAAACAAACGAAAAGATGAGAGCAGTACTCGTAGGGATAGCCGGATCAAATAATGCATTTTCATTATCATTATATAACCTGAAAGCATTTGCTTACAAGGACTCAGAGATTCGAAAGGACTGGGATATAAAAGTTATTCAAAGCCCATTGATTGGCCTTTTTAACAGAGCTAAGCTTTTATCTGATTTGACAGACAAAATAGTTGCGTATGAACCAAATTTGGTTGGTTTTTCTTGCTATATGTGGAACATTGAAGGTTTTCTTAAGATTGCTAAGAAGCTTAAAAAAAGACTTCCCGACTTACGAATCCTTTTAGGAGGACCAGAGATTGCTACTGAATATGTTAAACAGTCATATTTTGATAAAAAACCAATTGATTATTGCATATCCGGGGAAGGAGAACTAACCTTTCTTGAACTACTTCAGAATTTGAAAAGTACTAAACCTGCTTTAAAAAACATTCCTGGTTTAGCATATCGTTCTCAAAAGAATTCACCATTTACTGTAAATACAAAAAGAATACCGTTTAAATCTCTTTCATATATCCCATCACCATATCTTGAAGGTATTGTAGACGAAGAGGTACTAGCAAGAGATGACGTGGAAGCAAATTTGGAAACTCAGCGTGGGTGTAATTTGAGATGTTCATATTGCATATACCACAAGGATATGGATCGAGTTACTTACTCTGAAGTTGATAGGGTAATAAATGAAGTTCGTTATGTCATAAAGAGAGGAGTTAAAAAAATTCGTTTTGTTGATGCAAACTTTAGTTCCAATAAAGATTGGGCAAAGTCGGTTATGAAAGGTCTTATCAAAGAGCAATTTGAAACGAGTCTTTTTTTTGAGTTAATACCTGGATTTATTGATGAAGAATTAGCCAGCCTTTTTGGACAGTATCAAAAATTGCATCTGCAAAATGAAATCACTGTAGGAGTTGGAGTTCAAACAATAAATCTTGAAGTTTTAAAGAGAATGCGAAGACGTATCAAGAAGGAAAAATTTGAAATGACTTTTAAACTACTTCAAAAGCATGATATCTATACAAAAATTGACCTCATTATAGGTTTGCCAGGTGAAGATGCATCAAGTATTGAAAGAACATTGGAGTATATGGTAGATCAGCTGCGCGGAAGTCGTGCACACTTATTATGTTGTCACGCTATGCGAGGATTGCCAGGGACTGAGCTTCTAGAAGTAGCCAAAGAATTTAAAATGAAATTTTCTTCAAAATATGAGCCTCATGAACTTGTCGAATCCCCCATACTTCCTCGTGCTGATATGGTCAAGAGTATGAGAAGAACTGGAGTACTTTTTCGGTTGATTAACCATACTGGTTGGGCTGATAAGGAATTCATATTTGGTAATACTTCAGAAAAAACAAATATTAGAGATTTATTTTTTGATACAAGAGATCAACTAGGTATTTCTAATATTCAGTTGGTTGATAAGATTGTTGATTTACTTATAGTGCATCTAAAGCGAAGAAAATCATGGTTTTCTATGACTGATTTTCCTCATGCAGAAACATGGTGGTGGGTTCACTCAAAAAGAGAGATAAGTGACGACTGGATTGTTAGTAATTTAACAGAAATAAAGAATGGGGCAATTAAAGTTGATAAACCAACTGAGATACTGTTAGCCCAAGCAGAGTGATTGACGGAATATATATGCTTGTTGCAGCATTTCATCTAAACTTATTACATGTCCAAATGAGTGAATAAGTTTTGTGAAATCAAACTTACGAACTTCCGGAATGCTGATTACATTGCTTTCAATCAACTCCATACCGCGTTTATTGCCCTGATCAAGGGAGTTATTATCAAAATCACAAACGACTCAATCTATGAAAAATCAATTTGTAATTAATCATTTCAATTATATCTTCATCACTCAAGTCAACTAAAAACTCTTCCTCAAGTGCAATTATCAAATTCATATGTTTTAGCGAATCCCAAGACTCCAATGTGTCAGGAGACGTATTATCATCAATATCATCAATATCATCAATAGAAACGCCAAATTTTGATGACATCTTGGTTTTTCCGTATAATTATGACTTGGTCAAATACAAACTGGTTGAGTTATAAATGGGTATTGCGAATGTATTGATAGTGTTCGGCACTCGACCAGAAGCCATAAAAATGGCCCCAGTTGTGAGTGAACTCAGTAAAGTGCTAAACGTTACAGTGTGTGTAACAGCACAACATCGTGAAATGTTAGATCAGGTGTTGGACCTATTTGAGATTACCCCAGATTATGATCTTGTTTTAATGCAACCGGGACAAGACCTTTTTGATCTAACCTGTAATGTATTGATTGGAATGAAGAAAGTGCTCATTAAGGTTAATCCAGACATTGTTCTTGTTCATGGCGACACTACAACTACTATGGCAACATCACTGGCCGCATTTTATCTTCAGATCCCTGTTGGACATGTAGAGGCGGGACTACGTACTTTTGATATTCATTCTCCTTTTCCTGAAGAGATGAATAGATGTGTTGCCGGTATTGTCAACGATTATCATTTCACTCCAACAGAACAAGCAAAACAAAACCTGTTGGCAGAAAATGTTGATAAAGAGCAGATAGTTGTTACAGGGAATACGGTTATTGATGCATTACTTTCTGTTGTAGAGAAAGCTAGAACGGTTCCATTCACTAATAACATTTTACAGTATTTGCCTTTTCTTAATAACAAGACACTTCCGAAAATTGTATTAGTTACCGGGCATCGGCGAGAGAATTTTGGGAGGGGTTTTGAGGAAATTTGTCAGGCACTCCATGATCTGGCTAATATGCATCCAGAGGTTGAGCTTATCTATCCAGTTCATCTTAATCCAAATGTGTGTGAACCAGTCAATCGACTGTTATCTGAGGTTACGAATATACACCTTATACAACCGCTAGATTATTTGCTATTTGTAAAACTAATGGATGTCTCTTATCTAATCCTTACTGATAGTGGGGGTGTACAAGAAGAAGCGCCAAGCTTAGGGAAACCAGTTCTTGTTATGCGTGATAAAACAGAGCGTCCAGAGGCTGTAGATGCCGGTACGGTCAAGTTGGTTGGAGCAGATCGAGATAATATTGTCGAATCGGTCCATCAACTTCTAACGGATGATATGTTTTATAAGGAGATGTCAAAGACACATAATCCATACGGTGATGGCAAAGCAAGCATGAGAATAAAAGATTTTTTATTAAATTTATAAAATGAAGGTACAAAATGGCAAGCAATAATTTAAAAATCTTAGTAACAGGAGGCGCTGGAAATATTGGCACCAATCTTTGTAACGAATTACGTTCACGTCGATATGATGTATTCGCGATTGATTTATACAATACAGAGCGTCATCATTATGCGCGCTGTGATACTCGTAACTATCGACAACTAGAATATATATTTAATGAGTTTGGTCCGTTTGATTATGTTTATCATTTGGCTGCTGAATATGGCCGCTGGAATGGTGAGGCCTTTTATGAAAATTTATGGCAGACAAACAATGTTGGTACAAAGCATATTCTAAGATTACAAGAGAAATTAGGGTTTAGACATATTTTCTTTTCATCAGCTGAGGTGTACGGCGATTATGATGGTTTTATGACAGAAGATGTCATGGTAAATAACAAAATAAGTGATACATATCAGATGAATGATTATGCAATCTCTAAGTGGGCAGGAGAACAGCAGTGTCTCAATTCTGCAGCAATGTTTGACTCAGAAATAGTGAGGGTCAGACCTCTTAACTGCTATGGGCCACATGAACACTTTACCCCATATCGTGGTTTTATCCCAAAGTTTATCTACCATGCTTTAAATGACAAACCATATACTGTTTTCAAAGGGCATAAGCGCATTATTGATTATGTGGAGGACTCCTGTGTTACTTTTGCAAATATTGTTGATAATTTCATCCCTGGTGAGGTCTACAATGTTGGAGGAAGGCCTGAATGGGAGATGGATATTAAACAATACTCTGACCTAGTCCTTAAGGTAACTGGTAAGAATGATTCATTGGTTGAATATAAAGATGCTGAAGCATTTACAACTAAAATAAAGACGGTAGATTTTTCCAGAGCGATTAAAGATCTTAATCATAATCCTGTTGTAGAGCCAGAAGAAGGAATCAGAAGAACTGCGGAATGGATGAAGAATTGTTATAGATTATAATTTACGGTTTGAAGGAGTCAAATGTGGATAAAAGTGAATATAGGGTAAATCTGGTAAATGATTATTTAACTAAGTTAAGTCTTACTGATGAAATAAAAAGGTATTTTCTTAGTCGCAACATTCTAGTGACAGGCGGTGCAGGGGCTATTGGTAGTAACCTAGTTATTGCATTATCTGAACTAGTTGGCAATGATGGAATGATTATTGTGCTAGATAATTTGAGTGCGATTAAAGGAAATGAACCAATAGATTTTCCATCACTAACTAATGTCATGTTTGTGAATGGCGATGTTCGTAGTGATGTAGATCTTAAGCGTGTATTTCGAGAGCGTCCAACCATTATCTATCATCTGGCTGCATTCTTTGCTAATCAAAATTCAGTAGATTATCCTGAAAACTCTGTTGATGTTGATATTAATGGAATGATCAAACTGTTAGATTTAGCACAATTTACGAAGGTAGAACGTTTTGTTTATGCTTCAAGTGGTTGTGCAATTTATGGTTCTTACGGAAAAATGCCTCTCAAAGAGGATTTTATCTCTATGCATCTTACAACTCCGTATCAAATTAATAAGATGGCTGGCGAGATGTACTCTAATTTTTATTTTCATCACTATGGACTGAAAATTGTTAATTGTAGATTTTTTAACTCATTTGGTCCGGGTGAAGTGCCAGGGCAGTATAGAAATGTTATTCCTAACTTTATCTATTGGTCTATGCTTGAGAAGTCATTACCTTTAACTGGTACGGGTGATGAAACTCGAGATTTTACTTACGTGCTTGACCTAGTTCAGGGGCTAATTAAGGCAGCGTTTTTCAAGGAGGCAATTGGTCAGGCATTTAATCTAGCATCAGGTAAAGAGACCAAGATTCAGGATATGATCTCAATGGTAAATCAATCCACTGGTAGCACGACACCAATTACACAATTTCCACCCCGAAAATGGGATACAAAGAAAAGACTTCTTGCATCTATTGAGCTGGCAGGAGAGTTGATTGACTATAAGCCTATTGTCAGTTTTGAGGATGGTCTAAATGAGAATTTTAAGTGGTTTAGCAATAATTGGGATAAAGTCCAGAAAGCTGCAGACTTCCCTATTGGTATGAGTAGCGCTGTTCGGAAATGATTTGAATATATTAATTGTTACCCCACATTTTTACCCTGAGAATTTTCGGATCAATGATTTTGCTGTGGAATTTCAAAAAAAAGGTCATAATATTACGGTTTTGACTGGTATTCCAGACTATCCAGCTGGTAAGTATTTTGATGGTTATGGTCTCTTTAAGAGAAGCAAAGAAACCTATCAAGATATAAATATTTATAGAGCGCCCCGAATACCAAGGGGTTCTGGTTCTAATTTAAGATTATCATTAAACTATATCTCATTCGTATTCGGTGCTGTTTTTAAATCATTGTTTTTTTTAAGAGCTAAAATAGATATTATTTTTGTTTTAGGCATATCTCCTGTTACCGTATGTTTGCCCGCAATTTTTTTTAAAAAGATTAGAAAAATACCACTATGTTTCTGGGTCTTGGATTTATGGCCAGAGAGTGTTGTCTCAGCGGGTAACCTTAAATCTTCGTTGATTCCAACAATGCTCAATCCTCGTAGTACTTTCTGGCATTCGCCCCCAATGTAG
>NYYH01000064.1 GCA_002686705.1 Bacteroidota bacterium | reverse complement strand
TAAAGAAAAGCAAAAAAAACATATCCGCGAAGAAGAGAAGCGCATGGAATATTAAAAATATGTCATCATGTCCGAGACCTATCACATGCGGGCCGTCTCGAGCCTGGAAATGTAGGGAAAACAGGTGCGCTCCCCCCACGAACTACTGCTCTTGCGTGAGTACATGGGCTATGCGAAAAAACTCATGGGCCAGATCATCCGCAGGGTCCTCTTCAACGAAATCATTTCTCATCAAGAAAAAACTTCTCCATCTTCCAGCCCCACAACGAGTGGATCAGCAAGGGCAAGGCGGGAGTGACGGTGAAACTCGGACTCAGAGTCAACATCATAGAAGACCGGCATCAATTCATTCTCCACCATCAAGTGATGCGCAGGATAACCGATGAGAAGGCGGCAGTGAAAATAGTTGAAGAAACCAAAAAACGATTCCTCGATCTTGCGGTCGTCAGCTGGGACAAGGGCGCTCACAGCCAACAGAATCAGCGTGACTTCAAAGAACTGCTGGATCTTGTTCTGCTTCCCAAAAAAGGCAGGCTCACAGAAACTGTACGGCGGAGAGAAAGCCCTCCGGAATTCAAGCTCCTGCGTTGCCAACACTCCGCGGTGGAATCCGCCATCAACGCTCTCGAAGTACACGGGCTGGATCAATGACCGGTTCATGGAATCCTTTGGTTCAAACGTTATGTCGCCCTGGCTGTGGTCGCGAAAAACATCCACCGGCTGGGGACCGTCCTGCGCGAACAGGAAAAACAACAGTAGCGTCGTAAACGAGGTCCATACAAAAAAGCGGCCTGACATAAAAAATCAACTCCCAACCGAAAAAAGACGGGAGAGGTGTGCCTAAAAGAGTGCAAGCAACAATAAAATCGGGGGTTCAGCAGAATTTAGCTCGTACAATCTCAGATATCTCTCAATAAAGACAGAAATCACTGTACGTTTACACAGGTAAAACCCACCCATTTTTTACAAAACCGCTTATTTCTGTCATGCAGTAATTAATTTTTTAAATTCATACATTTATTAAATCATTGATACTACGTATAATTAATTTTTCGAGGCTGCAATTTGGGACATGAGATAAATTAAGTTTAAATTTTGTTAATTAAATATATAAAATGGTGAATTACCAAATATTTCATTATGAATTATTTTGCGTCATGAAAAAAAACTTCTTCCATCATAGACCAATGCTCATTTCCCCTTTTTGTTTCAACAGGATTTTGACATGGTTTACATATAGACCACCATTTCTGAGTTATAGAATCATCAGATATTTTTTTCATATCGGCATCAAAGTCATTTCCATGATATTCCCAGTATCCGAATAACAATTTTTCACCTTCGTGTAACCAGATGCTGTAATTTCGAATATTGCTTTCTTCTATACCTTTTAGAATTTCTGGCCAACAGTTGGCATGAAGTTCTTTATATTCCTGAATGCGATCTTCTTTAATTCCAATAACCATTCCCATTCTTTGCATTTTCCCTCTTTGTTAAATATTGAAATACTTTTTGCGAGTTATTCAAAAAATTATTTCCTAAATTCAACTCTTAAGTGCAACTTAACATCTAGGCAAGAAGAGCGAGTTTTTTTATAATCAGCACCTTTCAACCCTGGAAGAAAGAGAGGTACTGATGAGAAACTACAACCAGCTCAACCAAACCGAATTTTACCAGATTTACGCATTGAGGAAAGCCAATAAAAATCTTACAGAAATCAGTCGGATCTTGGGACGACATAAAACCACCATCTACCGTGAATTGAAATGCAATCTTGGAAAACGGGGTTACCGTGCTGTCTAAGCACATTAATTTGCCGTTGAGCGGCATATGAGTCGTGATAATCGTCTAATTTCTTTGGAGGACTGGCTGTCGATAGAATCTTTGATCCGTCAGGACTGGAGCCTGGAACAAATCAGCCTATGGCTGAAAAAAATAAAAAACCAGGGTCAGCCATGAATGGATCTATCAGTATATTTTGAAGGATAAGTCCAAAGGAGGTGATCTCCACACTCACTTGTGCTTAAGGAAGAAACGTAGAAAACGTTAGGATAGCCAGAACCGCAGAGGAATGATCCCAAATCTGGTTTCGATTGAAAAACGACCGTCGGTGGTGGATCAGCGGTCACACATCGGTGACTGGGAAATCGATACCATCATTGGCGATCATCATAAGGGTGTCTTGCTTTCTCTGGTAGAGCGCAAATCCCGGCTATGTCGATTGCCCGGTGCCGAACAAATCTTCTCAAGAGGTAGAGCGGTCCACCATCAACTTGCTGGTATCTATGAAAGTAAAAGTTCACACCGTCACTTCTGATAATGGAAAAGAATTTGCCGAACTTGAATCCATTACTAAAAATCTGAATACACAGTTTTTCTTTACACATCCTTATGCCTCATGGGAAAAAGGATTCAATGAAAACACAAATGGACTGATCAGACAGTACTTTCCGAAAAAAACTCATTTCAACAAAATCTCTGATCAGCAAGTTCAGTCGGTGATGGATAAACTCAATAACCGTCCGAGAAAATGCTGGGAATGAAAACACCTAATCAGGTATTCTTCTGGGAACATTCATTTGTTGCACTTGGGACTTGAATTCATGTTTTACATATAGATTATTTTCGGATATTTAATTAATTCATTCTCATTTTTTATTCTAAATTGGCATGCTTCACAAACATTTTTGTTGATTCCATATCCATAATTTTTGTTAAATATAATATGCAAGAATCTAAAATAATCATCAGTGATTGTTCAAAAAGAGAACCCATTGGTTGTATAGATTTATTTCCGTGATTATTTTTTAATTTTGGAGATGGAGAATTAATGGCCAAAACAATTCGTGATTGCTTTGCTATCTTTGATGAACGATTTGAAGTAAATAAAACAATTGTAACTCCAAGACTTTTTGCTTTATCAGTGATTGTCACCAAAGTTTCTGTTTCTCCAGAGCCTGAACCAACTATCAGTAAATCATTTTTGTTAATAGATGGTGTATTAATATCTCCAACAACATAAACTTTTAGACCTAAATGCATCAATCTCATTGCAAAACTTTTTATCACAAGCCCAGTTCTGCCTACCCCTGCTAAAAATATCCTTTCTTTCGTCAGTAAATATTTTTCAAAAATCTTTATTGAAGAATCATCATAATCAATAATAACCTTTTCAATTTCTTTTAAAATTTCAAATGAAAAAATATTCAATTCATTTTTCATAGATAGTTTTTCTAATTTTAGTAACAGCTTCAACAAAATTTATTGATTTTGTAATGTAACTTCCAACTATCCAAACATCAGGATTTAGATATTTTAAATTTTTTGTTCGAGTTGGGTTTAATCCGCCTGCAAAGAATAAATCTACATCAACAAGAGGTTCTGAATAATTTTCATAATACGCTCTGAATTTATTATCAGAAATTACGTCATCATTTGCAGTATGAAAGCAAAACTGATTTAGCCCAAATTGTTTCAACCTTTCAAACATTTTAATTGATTTGGATAATTGATCATATTTACAACAATTTTGGTGTTATGATATTTAACTGATTTGTTGGCTTCAATTATATACTTATTAGCAATTATTGTTACGATTAATGGAGGTATCATAATGATTAGGGAATTTGCTGCAATATCCCAATAAGAAGGCCCCCTTAAAGTAGTTAATCCAGCCATACCAACTGGAAGAGTTTTAGCATTTTTAAATGTTACAGATAATGCTAGAAGAAACTCATTCCAACAAAACACAAATGAAAACAAAAAAGCAACGGATATTCCTGGCACAGTTATTGGCAGGAGTATTTTTAAAAGTGCCTGCCACCTAGTACATCCGTCCACCAGCGCTGCTTCTTCTAATTCAATTGGAACATCATTAAGAAATTCCTTTACTAACCATGTTACTATAGGCAAATTCATAATGCTATATACGATTATCAAACTTATAACATTATCTAACAGTCCCACAAAATGAAATAACAAGAAAAAAGGCATGGCAAGTGCCACTGGGGGAAACATACGTTGAGACAATATAAAAAATGAAATATTATCATTATTCCATCTTTTGAATTTAAATCTTGTCAATGCATAAGCAGCCATAACACCTAAAGTAATTGTTAAAATCGAACTGCAGAAAGAAACGATAAGACTGTTTTTCAAGTACAGCCCATTTTCGCCAATTGCATCAAGAATCATATATTCTGATTCTCCTCCAACAGTCTTTCCAAAAATATGATACCATGACAACAAAGTCGGCTCAAAATCAATAAACGGTATGAATTTCGGAGTTTTTGCGTAAACTGATGTGGCATCTTTAAATGACATCAAGATGACCCAATATATGGGAAATAAAGTAAAAACCAACCATACTGATAAAATACTGTAAATAAATGTCTTTTTCATTTCTTTTTGACTAATTTTTTACCTTAAAGCTCCAGAACCTTTTAAAAGTTTAGTGACATACATAAACAAAATAATAATTACTATAAGCTGAATCCAAGACATTGCAGTACCATAACCCAGGTCAAAATTTCTAAATCCTTTAAGGTATATGTAGAAATTTAATATTTCTGTAGAAGTACCAGGACCACCCCCTGTGAGTATGTACACAGTATCAAAAACCTTAAATGCATCAATTGTTCTAAGCAAAGTTATAGTTATTATAATTGGTAAACATAATGGAAACATTATCTTTGTAAATATTGAAAAATTAGAACTTCCGTCAACTAGTGCAGCCTCAAACAAATCCTTTGGTAAAGATTCGAATGCAGCTAAGATGGTAAGTGTCATAAATGGAGTCCATTGCCAAACATCAACAATTATCAGACAAATAACTGAAGTATAATTGCCAGACAACCATTCAATAGGTGCAATACCTATCATTGATAAAAAATAATTGGCTGGACCAATATTCGAATCAAGAATCATCTTCCAAACATAAGATACCGCAACAGGTGACAAAAGCATAGGTAGCATAAAAAGTACTCTGAAAATGTTTTTGCCTTTGATGTTTTTATGAAGTAAATAAGCCAAAAATGTTCCTATAATAAACTCAAGGAAAATGAGTGAAAATACATATATAAATGTTAGAATTGCAGAGTTGTAAAATCTATTATCAGTAAAAATATATTTGAAATTTGTTATTCCAATAAAACTCAACCCATAACCAGGTGCCCATTTTGAAAAGGACATATATATTGAAAATAATAATGGAAACAGTGCCACAATAAAAATATAAGTGATAACAGGCACAATAAAATAATATTTAATGTATTTTTCCGAAAAGGAATTCATTTATGTTTTCTATAATGACAATAAATTTTGATTGTCATAGAGTAGGCCATTCTATTTATGACCTACTCTATATTACTTAATTAACGATAATTCAAATGCCACTTATAAAATTCAATTTGTTTATCTCTGCCCAATCTCTCAGTTAGGCTTTCCCATTCTTTAGCAACAATATCCATAGCTTGCTGAACATTATTTTCTCCAGATAAAATAGTAGTTAAATATGTTTCATAGATTGCTTCTGAATAATTACTTGCTCCAGGTATTCGCATATCAATTACAGCATTTGGTGCATTTGTCACATCAATAGTATTCTGCAGATATGCTTGTGCATCTGATCTTTCCCAACCATTCTTTTCCCAATTTTCTAATCCTTCAAGTTGGGAATTTCTCCAAGGTTGATAACCACTATCAGGGCTTGCCACATCAACAGAACTTACTTCAGGACTGAGCATATATTTCATGAAATCTGCAGCAATATCAGGGTTACTTGAAGTTGATGTGATGAACCAGGACCATCCATTAAAACAATGGACAGGTGCACGATTGATAGTTTTTGTTTTTACCCATTTATTGGTTCTCCAATCCCAATATTCATTGGAGCCAGGAGGAAGTGCGTAACCAATTTTACCTTGTACAACCGATTCAGATTTATATGTACTTGGTCCAATATCACCCCAATCTATTGCCATAGCAGCATTACCAAGTATTATTTCATTGATTACATTACCCCTATCCCAATCCAAGCCAGGGGCAGTACCTCTTTGCCCCATTTCATACCATTTTTCAATTCCTTTTACAAATCCAGGTGTATTAACTAAGGGTTTCATTGTATTAGGATCAAAAAACATGATTCCTGGAGTATCAATTGAAAAATTAGGAATCACTGTATATGGTGCTGCCCAAGAAAATGAGTACCAATAGGTTTGTGCTCCCCTTTTAGTACTCCTTACAAATCCATATTCATTTTTTCCATCATTATCCCAATCCCAGTTATTAAAAAATTCTGCAACATCAATTAATTCATCGATAGTTCTTGGAGGGACATTATATGTGTAACCATATTTTTTACCAAACTTTAACTGATATTCCGGATTACCTAAAATATCTTTTCTGTAGAAAAGATAATGATTATCATTATCTGCAATCAATCCATATGTTTTTTCGTTGAATGTGTTTTTCCTCTTAATTCCACTAGGGACATCCAAATCATATTGGACGGCAGGATCTTTAATGTATTTATCAAGAGGAATCACATAATTCCATCCAACCATATCTGCCATCCATATGTTAGCAACTAGCAACAAATCGAATGCATCACTCCTAATGGCAGCAGCCTGTTGAACCTTAGGGAAAATGTCTGAAAACGCAGCCTCAACAACTTCGACTTGATGCCCAGTTTTTTTCCCCCATTCTTCACCATGAACTTTTACCGGGCCACTAATAAATGGACCAGTCATTGTTAATACAGAGATTTTTTTCCCATAAACCTGAGCGGAAAAAACAAATGATATAGATAAAAAAAATAAAAACATATGTTTAATGATAGAATTGTTCATTTTGAACTCCTTGTTTGTGATTAACATAAAAAATTTCATTCATAATTTTATATGAATGTTTTGTAATTTTTATTTCATTGGCATCCTCCGAAAAGGTTTAAAACGCAAACATTAAAAGTAATTTTTAAAGATTAATTATATAATTTTTATAAAAAGAAATTTTTTTATCTATAAAATTCATGTTATTAATTATGTTTTAAGGAATATTTGATTTCAAAATATCACAATAATTTATGATTGATGTTAAAGATTTATTGACAAGTTTTGATTTAAATCCAATTTTTTAAAAAATAAATTCATCGATAAAATATATTTATCTGTTTATGCGAGTGTAGAAGGAGCCAAATCACCAATCGATGAAGAAAGCATATCATCTGTTATTATTTCATTTTTTTTGCTTTCAGGAACTTCAGTATCAAATTGGTAATTTATCTCTTCTTTTTGTCTTTTTGAAATTTTCAGCATTTCTTTCCAAGCACCAATCAAAGTCCTTGGTTTCGGCATATGTTCAGCTAAGATTAAATTTAGTTTTTTTAAGTTATAACATGGAACACCAGCATACATATGATGTTCGATATGCCAGTTCATATGCCAATAAAAATAAGAAAAAACAGGATTTAACAAAATAGTTCTTGTATTCTTTCTAAAATCTGGGACGCTCCCCATTAATCCACAATGTTGAGTTAATCCAAGAAAATATGTCCCCCAATTTGCTGTGAATGAAGCAGTGGATATAATTAATGGAAACACCCATTGACCTGATAAAAGGGAAAACACTAGTATTCCACCATGAAAAGTTAACAATAATCTCGACCATACTATTGATTTTTTGTGTTCTGAAGGTTGATTTTGATGTAAACTGTTTAACCATTCTTGAATCGGTATATCGATTGATCCTGTTTTCCCATTAGCTGATAGAATTGTAAAATGAATTGCCGATAACAAGCCTCCTTTACCAAATATCCTTTCGGGTTTACTAAAGATATTAAATGTAAATAATTGAAGTAAAACAAAAAAACTTAAAGATGGTTCTATAGGGAATAAATTTTCTCTATCTGCCTCATCATACTGTGTGTAACGATGATGATAGGTATGACTGACAGCATAATCATAAGGATCCCACCAAGTTATAAGACTAAAAATGTAAAGAAAACTTTTATTTAATGACTTTGATCGAAATACAGTTCCATGTCCTAATTCATGAGGCGCAACACCAAAGAGAAAACTACTTACTGTTCCATGAATAAAAAGTGAAAATAGGAAAGCATACCACACTTCCATATACCAAAAATAATAAGTGAAAGCACCTGTAATGATAAAAATTAAAAAATGTCCTCCTGCCTGAAACCATCCTTGATAATCTGTTTTTAAAGTAAGAGATTTTAAAACTTCTTTTTCAATTGGGCAGCGGTACCAATTTACTTTTAATTTCTTTTTTACTTCAGATAATGGTTTATATTGAATATCCATTTTTTAAAAAAAATTATTATAATTTAAATTAATACGACTACCTTATTTTAAAATTCTCTGAAAATTTGTATTGATTACCATACTTTTCAATTATTTAATACAGATTTTATATATTAGCTTGCTGTTCCATGGTTCTACATTTGTTTTTGCACTACATGTCTGAAATAATGGTTAGATTGCTTTTTTCTTTTTTAAGGCTAATCTAATAAATAAACTAATTTTTCTCCATCAGGGTCTATATCCACCCCTTTTAGCATAAATATCTCATGTATT
>NYYH01000063.1 GCA_002686705.1 Bacteroidota bacterium | reverse complement strand
CTTCTCGACGATTCAACAGGGAGCTTGAATTATGCAGGTGCAATGCAGCAGTGGATTAAAAGTGTCAAAAAACAGGACAAAAGAACTATTGTATTCAATTTAAAAAAGGCTAATGCTAGATTTCAGCTGGACTATTTTTCAGTAAAGATATGGGGAGGCGTGACCATTATGCCAGAACATATCTGGAAAGGAAAAGATCCATACACTTTTGCCTTCTATGATAAGTCTAAAGGATGGCCTATTGGTACAGGAGCTTATAAGTTGAGTACTGCTTCCGAGACAGAATTCATTTACGACCGTGATGATAACTGGTGGGGTGCTAAGAGTGGTTGGATGTCCTTGCCAGAGCCAGAACAACTGATGTGGGTGGTAACAAACACTGAAGAAACACGTTCAATGCTCATGACAAAAGCTAATTTGGATAGCATAATGGACATCACTCTTGGAGCTTTTGAAGCAATAAAAGCTCGGAACAGAAATGTCCAGGCATGGTGGGATGATATGCCATACAGTTGGCTTGATCCATGTGCTAGAACCCTTGCCATTAATACTCATAGCAAACAATGGGGAAGTGCTGGTATGAGGCATGCACTTGAATCTTTCATCAACAGACAGGAAATCGTTGATGTGGCCTATGAGGGGACAACCTTTGCTTCAAAGACTATGTTTGTTGAATATGGAGGCATGGCACCATATATCGACGGAATAGTAGGAGCAGGGTACGGTCATGGATTAGGTGGTGATCCCTCAAAAGGTCATCGAATCATACAAGCTCATGGTTGGAAAAAGGGTTCCAATGGTTTCTATCAGAAAAATGGTAAGACTCTTGATTTTGAAATTAAGACACATGAAGGTTATATCGAAAAAAGAAGAATTGCCGATGTTTTGGTGGAACAATTCAGAAAAAACGGTGTTAACGCTACACATCGTCCTGTTGCTGGAGCCACTTTTTGGGCTAATCAGCATGCTGGAGATTTCACTGCTGGTATGGGTTGGCAACAATGTGGTTCTATCAATGAACCCTATGCATCAATGAATACTATGAATATCCGATATAGCCGTCCAATAGGTGATAGCACTCATGCTGGGATGAACTTTGTGAGATGGGATAATGAAAATGCCAAAAAATTTGGTGAAATTACAGATAAAATAGGTGTAATGCCACTGAATGCTCCTGGTATGGTTGACATGGTAGTAGAAGCCTATGGCTATTACTGGAACGACCTACCCTTTATTCCTATAACACAAGCAAGAAAACTTATTCCGTTTGATACTACTTACTGGACTGGATGGCCTACTGCGAAAAATAACTATAATCATCCTGCAACCTGGTGGCAGAGTACACACCAGATTATTCATAACTTAAAAAAAGCAAAATAAAATAAATTAGGGGTGGCTAAAAACCACCCCTTTTTTCAAAATAAATGGGTGGAATAACATTAAATTATTTCATTAGAAGGATATTTGTGTTTTTTCTCACAACTATTATTGCTTCTACAGTTATATTCATCATTCCACGTCTTGCTCCGGGCGACCCCATACAATCCATGCTTGCAAGAATAAGTGAACAAGCAGGGTATGTTGAGAATTCTGATAAAATTGTTGAAGGGTGGAGAGAAAGATTTGGTTTAAATGATCCTTATCATATTCAATACTTAAGGTATATTAAAAATTTATTTGTCTTTGATTTTGGAGTTTCTTTAGCAGCTTTCCCAGTAACTGTAGGAACAATTATCAAAAGAGCGATGCCTTGGTCTATAGGTTTAATGTCAGTTTGTTTAGTAATATATTTCATGTTAGGTAATTTATTTGGTGCATTACTCTCCTGGAAAAAAACACCATTTTTTATGAAAGGTTTAATAACTTGTTCAATGGTTTTCACCTCTTTGCCTGCTATTCTCGCGGCATTAATACTGGTTTATATATTCGCATTTAATTTTGATATTTTCCCACTGACAGGTTCATTCGAAAGAGGATTAGAAGAGGCCTGGACTTTGGAATTCATTTCTAGTGTCCTTTATCACAGCGTTCTCCCTGCTCTTTCAGTGGTAATTGTCCAATTCGGTTATTTTGCAATTGGGATGAGAGGAATGATGGTCACTACTGAAGGTGAGGATTATATGATATTCGGGCAGGCCAAAGGATTGAAACCTTTCTATATATTAATTAGGTATCAAGTAAGAAATGCAATTCTTCCTCAAATGACAGCTTTAGCTCTAAGCTTGGGAACTATAGTTTCTGGGCAAGTTCTAGTTGAATCTGTTTTTTCATATAGAGGCTTGGGTACAGTTATTTTAGGGGCCATCTTGAATTTAGACTACACTGTCATTCAAGGAACATCATTTATTTTAATTATGGTTACTGCGATTGCAGTGCTTATAATTGACCTGCTCTATCCTTTGATTGATCCTAGAATTTCACTTTCAAAATAAATAGTGTTTAAGAATACGTTTGATAACCCCTGGTTGAATTCCAGGTTAATTATCGGATCAATAATTATCGGGTTTATTGTTTTTGGTTCTCTTTTGGGAAGATTTGTTTGGGACCCGGAATTATCAGTGACTACTAGTTCTCCATTAAACCTTCCACCTTATGGTTTTATTAATTTACGAAAACAACATGGAGTTCTAGAGCATCCTTTAGGCACTGATAATAGTGGAAGGGACATGCTGGCTGTTCTAATTGTTGGAACTCCAAGAACTTTGAGCATTGGAGTTATAGCGGCGGGAACAGGAATGCTGATTGGAGTCTTATTGGGTTTTTCTTCTGGATTTATAGGAGGGAAATGGGATGACTTCGTTAGGGTTCTTTCTGACTCAACGATAACCATTCCAGCACTTGCTGTTCTTATTGTTATTCAATCATTATTCAGGGTTGATATCTATACTATGGCAGTTCTAATCGCCTTATTCTCCTGGTCTGGTCCTACCAGATACATAAGGGCACAGGTACTTACAATGAGGGAAAGTGGTTATGTTAAAATGGCAAGAATATCAGGTGTACCTACATTTGATATCATGTTCAAGGAGATGATGCCAAATCTAGTTCCTTATTTAGTTGCGAGTTTAATAGGGAATACTGCTGGAGCTATTTTATATGCCATTGGATTGCAAGTTCTTGGTCTTGGCTCTACAAGGCTACCAACACTGGGTATTACAATCTATTATTCTATTTCGGCAGCAGCCTTGTTAAGGGATATGTGGTGGTGGTGGGGTTTACCTACATTGGTATTAGCTCTTATTTTTATTGGTCTTTTTTTGATAAATCTAGGGCTTGATGAAGTCTGTAATCCAAGGCTTAGAAAGGCTAACTGAATAAATTATGACAAACAATATCTCATTAAATGTTGAAGATTTAACAGTACATTATGGAACACCAACCGGAGACATCTTAGCAGTTAATGGAGTTTCATTTAATGTAGAAAAAGGAGAAGCCCTTGGACTAGTTGGGGAATCAGGTTGTGGTAAATCAACTGCAGCATATGGAATCCTTAGACTAGTGCAACATCCCGGGAAAATATTAGGAGGGAAGATTGTTGTAGATGGGATTGAGACCAATAATCTAAACGAAGAGGAATTTAGAAAATTAAGAGCCACTAAACTAGCCCTCATTCCTCAGGGAGCAATGAATTCATTAAACCCAACCATGAGGGTATTTGGTCAAATTAAAGATCAAATCCAAACACATGAAGGTAAGCAAAATCCATCAGAACTAAAAGATCGTATAGAAGATTTGCTTAAAAAAGTAGGACTACCTGCAAGAATATCTAGGATGTTTCCACACGAATTATCTGGAGGCATGAAACAGAGAGTATGTATAGCTATTGGAATAGCACTTCATCCTAGTCTAGTCATCGCTGATGAATCAACAAGTGCCCTTGATGTTATTGTTCAGAGAATTGTTGCCCAAACTTTAAGTCATGTCCAAAAAGAAATGGGGGTTTCAATGATCATGATAGGACATGATATGGGTTTGATGGCCCAAATGGTTGACCGAGTTGCAGTGATGTATGCTGGTAATTTAGTTGAAATATCTAAAACCAAGGAACTTTTCAAAAACCCAGCACATCCTTATTCAAAAATTCTTATTGAATCCATACCATCAATTAAAGAAAAAAAACCTCTAAAGTTAGTCGAGGGTATTACACATGATCCCCGAAAACCCCCTCCTGGTTGTATATTCCAATTAAGATGTCCAATGGTTGAATCAAAATGTAAAGAAGTACAACCAGAACTTAAACAAAATAATAATGATAGTCATGTTGCTTGTCACCTAGCTAATTGATTTATGGAAGAAAAAAATATCCTCGAGATTCAAAAAGCAACTAAAATTTATAATATTGGGACAAATTTTTTTGCTGGGAAAAATGAATTAGTCGCCCTAAATGAATTCAATCTAAAAATTCCTGAATCACCTGCATCAATAACTACAATTGCAGGTGAAAGTGGCAGTGGTAAAACCACTATAGCTAATCTAATCTTGGGTTTCATAGAATTAACTTCAGGAAATATTCGTTTTGGAGGAAAGGACATCAACATGATGTCAAAAGAAGAAAAAATCAATTATAGAAGAAATATTCAGGCAGTATTTCAGGATCCATTTGGTGTTTATAATCCATTCTATAGAATATCCCACATTTTTGAGATAGTAATTAAACATTTTAAGATCACTTCAAATAAGAATGATGCTAGAGAATTAATTGAGAAATCATTGAATGTTGTAGGCTTAAGAGGAGAGGAAGTTCTTGAAAAATACCCTCACCAGTTAAGTGGGGGTCAAAGACAAAGAATGATGATGGCTCGTGTTCACTTAATACGTCCAAAAATTATTGTTGCTGATGAACCTGTCTCAATGGTAGATGCTTCCCTTAGGGCTGCTATTCTAGATGTGATGCTCAAGTTAAGAGATGAAGATGGTATTTCATTTATCTACATAACCCATGACTTAAGTACAGCATATCAAGTAGGTGACGACATTATAATTCTTTATAAAGGCAAAGTAGTTGAAACTGGGAAAGCAACTAATGTTATCGATAATCCTACTCATCCCTATGTAAAACTTCTTATAGATTCTATTCCAGTGCCTGATCCAGATCATAAATGGACTGAGATGATTGACATACCAGATGAAGGCATGGACTTTAAAGATCATTAAGTGTAAAAATAATCTATGAAAAAGGATGTTTTATGGTAGATCAAGTTGGGATTCATGACCATCAAAAAGATTATACATTTTATTCCACCAAGAATTCATCTCTTGAATTTTTTGGTTCTGATCAAATACAACAATACAATGAATTAGGTTTCACTAGGCCTCACAAGATATTTGATGAATATGATATAAATAAACACAGAGAATATTTTGATTACTTGCTTAATCAAATTAAGAAAAATCCACACAAAGTAAATAATGATTTTAGACCAGCTCAATATTCATTAAATTGTGTTCATACAAAATTAAAAGGTTTATCAGAATTAATGTATTCTGAAAAAATATTACCTGCTGTACGAGATATAATTGGCCCAGATGTGGTTGCGTGGGCTACCCACTATTTTTGTAAACTTCCTGGGGACAATAAAAGTGTTTCATGGCATCAAGATGCATCATACTGGGGATTAAGCAATGCAAAAACAGTAACTGTTTGGCTTGCTTTAGATGATACTGATGAAGAAAACGGTGCCATGCAGTTCCTTCCTAAAAGTCACTTGCTTGGGCATATTCCATGGAAAGAAACGACAGAAGATACCGTTCTCAATCAAGAAATTTACGATATATCAAAATTTGATCAATCATATTCTAATAATCTGAAAGCCGGAGAGTTTTCAATACATTCCTCTCTTTTAGTTCATGGATCAAAAAAAAATATATCTAACCGCAGACGTTGTGGTTTGACGATAAGATATGCACCCCCTGATGTTATACCCTTAGATCCCATGTATACTAAAATGTCTTACTTTGTATGTGGAAATTTTCATTCAGATCACTGGATAGATAATGAATTTCCTACATCCGATATTTTGTAAAACTTTAAATAAATTGAAATTAATATTTTTTTCTTTAATCATGGATAATTTAAAATGAAAAATATATCCTTATTCGGAACAGCACATATACATACACCGGGTTTTGTAAAAAGGCTAAATGCAAGGAATGATATAAAAGTTATTTCAGTCTGGGATCATGATCAAATACGTGCACAACAAAATGCAGATTTGCTGAATTCTAAAACGATAAAAGATTATACATCAGTTCTAAATAACCCGGACTTGGACGCAGTCATCATTTGTTCTGAAACCAATCTTCATGAGGAAATCATCATGAAGGTTGCAGAAGCAAAAAAACACTGCTTTGCTGAAAAACCCTTGGGGATGGGCCAGCAAGATTCAGAGCGAATGATGACGGCTATAGAAAACTCAGGAGTAATGTTTCAAACAGGATATTTCAGTAGAAGCAATTCAGTTTACCTAAAATTAAAACAACTCATTGATGATGGAACATTTGGAACAATCTCACGAATTCGGCTTAACAATTGCCATGATGGATTAAGACGAAATTTTTTTAATGATTATTTATGGATGACTGATTTGAATCAAGCGGGCGTTGGTGCATTTGGAGACTTGGGCACTCATGTTCTGGACCTGTTATTGTGGTTTATGTCTGATTTAGAGAGTGTAACTGCCACATTCAGTAGTCCCTTGAACCGCTATTCTGGATGTGATGAAAGTGGGGAAGCCCTACTAAAATTTAAAAGTGGAGTCATTGCCAGTATCGCAGCGGGTTGGGTCGATATAGCACAACCATTCACTGTTATAGTCAGTGGCACTGAAGCTCATGCGCACATGAATCAAAAAGAAATCCACCTTAAATCTTACAAATGCAGCAGCAAAATCCTCAACATCCATAATTGAACTATCATATT
>NYYH01000062.1 GCA_002686705.1 Bacteroidota bacterium | reverse complement strand
TCTCAATTGAACAAACATGAAAACCCAACAACCATCGTATAAATAAGTTCCGGATTCTTACGGCATGCTTACGCACAGGCTTACCTAAAAATGCCTCAAAATTAAACGATTCTGTGTAGGGTGGGGTAGTACACAACTAAAAAAACAGAACGTTTAACTCCCTGCCTAGCCCTTTAGATTAGCGATCTTATTTATTTTCTTAAATTTAGTTGTTCATTAAAAATGAAAGCAGAGGTGAACTGGCCTGCCTGCTAGGATCACATTCCTAACTGCCGAATTAGTCCTCTGCCTTCTTTTTGAATAAGCACCATTTAGAATTATAGGCTTTTAGGCCTAGTAAAGGTTTTAGTTATTCAAATAAAAGATAAAGGTATGAAATTTACTTCATTTATTGGAATTGACATTTCAAAATTAGATTATGATGTAGCTCATCTAGATGTTAACGGTACAGTTGTAGACACAAAGAAGTTTTCTAATAATAGTTCCGGATTTAGATCCATGTTGAGCTGGATCAAGAAGTCCAGTGCAACAGAACAATTATTATTCTGCTTAGAGCATACAGGAGTTTATTGTCTGGGTATTTGTGTATTTTTTGAAGAATATGGGCTAAATTATAGTCTTCAATCTGGATTACAAATAAAGAGATCCATGGGTATCCAAAGGGGAAAGAATGATAAGGCCGATGCATGTGTAATAGGAAAATATGCATACTTAAACAGAAATGAAATTGATTGTTATCGGCTCCCCTCTAAAATCATTTTGAAACTAAAGCAGCTTGTTTCATACAGAGAAAGGCTTGTTAAATCCAATGTTGCTTTAAAAATTGCAGCAAAAGAACTCAAAGCATTCACTGATAAGGATATGCACGGATATATTGTTTCTGACTCCCAGGAGCATATAAAGCATATCACTAAAAGTATCATTGAAATTGATCATTCACTAAAACAAATCGTTGCAGAAGATCCAGCCCTAAACAGGATGTTTAAGTTAATTACATCTGTAAAGGGGGTTGGGCTGCATATAGCCATTAATATGATAGTTGTAACGCATGGCTTCACAAGGTTCAAGAATTGGAGAAAATTTTCTTGTTATTGTGGTCTTGCTCCATTTGAACATAGATCAGGAAGTTCTATTAGAGGCAAAACAAAAGTGAGTCATTTGGGAAATAAAAAAATAAAAGCGATTATTGGTAATGGCATTGCCTCTGCAATCCAACATGACCCAGAGATAGCAAGTTATTACAAAAGGAAGCTCGAGGAGGGAAAACACAAAATGGTTGTAATGAATGCAATAAAAAATAAACTTATAAGTAGAGTCTTTGCAGTAGTAAAAAGAGGAACTCCATTTGTTCCATTATACCAGCACATATAAAAAAATCTATAGAATATTTGTTTTTATCTTAGAATTCGGCAGGCAGGTGAGGGAGGAACGACTGTGAGAGTCTAAAAATAAGTAGTACTTTAGTAAAAATGGAAAGAGGAGGGTTTGCATATATCACATCAACAAAAATGAATACAGTTTTATATACTGGTTCAACATCTGATTTGGTTGCAAGAATAGATCAACATAAATCAAAAGAATATCCAAACTCATTTACAGCAAAGTATAACGTAGATAAACTGGTATATTATGAATATTTTCAATTTATCGAAGAAGCAATTTTGAGAGAAAAGCAAATCAAGTCTTGGAAACGAAATAAAAAAGAGAAATTGATAGGTGATTTTAACCCAGGGTGGAAAGAACTCTATTTTGAACTTGATGATTGGGATTAATATTGATCAAAGATGACATTAACTAATTATAGATTCTCGCGGCATACCCACACACAAGCCAACCTCAAAATGCCTCAGAATTAAACGAAGCTAGGTGGAGTAGGGCAGTGTATAACTCAAAAACAAAACGTTTAACTCTGAGGGAGGAACGACCGTGAGAGTCTCAATTGAACAACAAAGTTGAGATAGAAATTAATTGAGTAGAATGAGCTCCTTACTTCATTGTGAGATTCTCACGGCCTGCATACGCACAAGCCAACCTGAAAATGCCTCAGAATTAAACGACTCTGGGTGGCGTAGGGCAGTGTACAACTCAAAAACAAAACGTTTAACTCTGAGGGAGGTACGACCGCGAGAGTCTCAATTGAACAAACATGAAAACCCAACAACCATCGTATAAATAAGTTCCGGATTCTTACGGCATGCTTACGCACAGGCTTACCTAGAAATGCCTCAGAATTAAACGATTCTGTGTAGGGTGGGGTAGTACACAACTAAAAAAACAGAACGTTTAACTCCCTGCCTAGCCGGCAGGCAGGTGAGGGAGGAACGACCGTGAGAGTCTAAAAATAATTAAAAATTTAACGAAATTGGAAAGAGGAGGATTTGATTTATTTAACTACGCCAAATACCTGTCCAAGTTTATACAATTTGCCAACTTCAGTTACTTTTATGTCAATATCATCCCTCTCGAAAAGCATTATCATATCAGAGCCACCAAATAAGAAATTACCAAATTCATCACCCTTGTTAAGATAGTCACCCTCGTCAACACTGAAATTAATAGAGGAAATAACATCCATTCCAATTGGTAAACAAGCAACCAAGCCAACTGGTGTATCCATGACTAACATACCTCGCTCCTGATTAAACTGATAATCAGTAAAGTCAGTTGCACCCAGATCACCTTTGTTGTCTCTAAGTACATTGGCAAAAACGTCTCCGGTGAGAACCTTTTTTTCGAGTATGGTTCCCCTTACAGGTGTATGGTATCTGTGATATGTCAGAACAGTCAAATAACTATGAGTGAATATTCCATTTTTGAATCTGTCGGCATATATGCTATGTTTCAGTAATGTTTCAATTGAATAGGTATTGCCTTTAGAAACAGTAACCGTGTTCTTTTCACTAATTTTCCAGGAACCTTCAAATACGCTATCTGCCGGAACAGTTATTATATTGTCATCAGCCATATTTTTATGAATATCACTTGGGTCTTCCTTTGGGTTAGGAGCAAGACCGTTGGGAGAGTTAACATAGGCCAAAGTTTTTGTGCCTATAGGCCTTTTTCCTGGCTTTATATACCTGCAAAAGAATGTATTGAAATTATTGAAGCCTCCTGGAGGAACTATGAAATTTTCCATTACAAACCCTTTATCATCTGTAAATGATCTGAGGTCATTAGCTGATTGAGGGCTATTAAGGAAAGCACCATATTGCTGTGCAAATAGTACCATCCAGATTTTAAACTCGGCAAATTCCGGATCCATCTGAAACTTGTTACCGCGCTGACAAATGATAAAATAGAGTCCGTGGAACAGGTTGCTGAAGGTTGCATATACAGGCGTTAGGAGCATCATTTTATCCAGATACTCATAGAAGCCGTCAAGATTAGTAATCGGGCTCTCACTATAGGGAGGCGTCCAGTTTGCCTCAGTAATACATTTTTCAAGTTCAATTTTATAGTTCTCTTTTGAATCAATCAGATTTTTTAACCGTAATACGATACTTGTAGATTCACTCATAATAAATAGATTTTAAGGTTAGTATTTTATTGTTATTAGATTGGTTAATGGAACATAGCTGCTGGTCATTTATACAATATTATCAGGTATAAGGCAAATATAATAAAAATGAAAAAGCAATATGGAGAAGACGCTTATTATAATAAAGAGCAGCGAATGAAAAATTATCCCTTATTTATTTTTTCTGATAATATCTGTCCGTCAAATAAATGAATAATACGGTCACTGTATTCAGCATCCCTCTGGGAGTGGGTTACCATAATGATAGTGGTTCCTTTATCATTTAATCCCTTAAGTAGGCCCATGACTTCATCGCCATGAGTAGAGTCGAGATTTCCTGTTGGTTCATCAGCTAAAATCAAACTTGGTTTTGAAACAACGGCACGAGCAACCGCAACACGTTGTTGTTGTCCACCTGAAAGTTGGTTAGGGTAATGTTTATTACGGTGTGTAATTTGCATTTTTTTAAGTGCCTCATTCACAAGTGACTTACGCTCTTTGTTGCTATAGTTAAGGTAGGTGAGAGGCAATTCAACATTATCGAAAACGGTCAGCTGATCAATTAAATTAAAACTTTGAAATACAAAGCCGATATTACTTTTTCGAAGCCTCGAGCGTTGTCGCTCATTGTACCCAGATACATTCTCGCTGTTAAAGTAAAATTCACCATTTGTAGGTGAGTCCAATAATCCAAGTATATTTAGAAGAGTGGATTTTCCGCAACCGGAAGGCCCCATAATTGCCACAAATTCACCTTTTCTAATTTCTAGATCCACTTTATTCAAAGCAGTTGTTTCCACTTCGTCAGTCCTGAAAATTCTTGTAAGGTTTACTGTATTTATCACTGGTATTTTTTTTATTAATATTTTATTTATAATTAATTCTTTATAGTGTTGTATTATTCATATTTTAATGTTTCAATTGGATTTGCTGTTGATGCAATATAAGCTCTGGTTCCTGTAACCAACATTGCCAGTACAAAAGCGACTAACGCACCATAAACAAATGTTATCCAGTCGATTGCTGATTGATATGCAAAATAGTTAAGCCATTCATCGATGAGCCAATAGGATATGGGCCAGGCGAATGCTAATGCAATTAATAATAATCGTACAAATTCTAACGACAATAATTTTATAATCGAAAGCTGGTCGGCTCCAAATACTTTACGAACTCCAATCTCTTTATTTCTCTGAGCCGTCATAAATGCTGCCAACCCGAATAGGCCCAGCATCGCAATAAAGATTATAATAATCGTTAATATTAAGGATAAAGTCCCTAGTACAACTTCATCAATATACAAACCACTAAGTTCTTTATCTAACCATAAATATTCGAACGGTCGCCCTGATTCTGTATCATTCCATTTTTCCTTGAGAAAGGCAATAGTTTCTTCTGAGTTAGTAGGAACAATTTTGATTGCAATATATTTCAGGAAGAAGTTTACAACATTAGGAGTCTCCTTAATATTTAATGCGAACGGGCCAGACGTTTCATGCAAAGAAGTAGCATTGAAATTTTCAACAACACCTATCACCCTTTCTTTACCTTGCCGAGATTCAAATTTTTTACCAAGCGCAGCCTCATTACTCTCCCAACCAAGATGCTGTACCATAGCTTCATTTATTAGCATCCCATTCATTGGATCAGTTTTCATATCTCTGTTATAAGCACGACCTGCAAGTACTTCTATGTTGAAAGTTTTTATAAAATCGTGTCTAACTACAAGGGCAGGATAAAATTGCCACTGATTTTCAGGAAAACCTTCAGGTCTGAATTCGTGTGTTATGAGCAACTCCAAGAATATCATCCATAGCTGTTACACTAACCACATTTGGATTTTGAAGTAGTTCTTGTTTGAAAGTTTCATACTTCCTTGATACAGCAGTTCTACTAACAGGTAGTATTAAAATATTCTTTTTATCAAACCCAGTTTTTGCCGTGGCCAGAAATTTAATCTGTGTAAAGATGTTTAGTGTAACGATTATAAGAACAATTGAAATGATAAATTGAATTATCACTAGTGCTTTTCTTCCTAAACCACTTCTTGCAATTTGAGCTACTTTACTATTTAGTACTATTATAGGGTTGAAAACTGACAAATATATTGCCGGATAGAAACCTGCGACAAGGCCTGTGCCAATACCTAAAGCAATGATACCAAAGAAATAGGCAGGTTGTAATAGTAAAGAGATGTTTATACTTTTATTACTAAAGCTATTTAACGTCGGAAGTAATAATTCAATTAAGAAAATAGCAACAAACAAAGCTATCATAGACAAAATTATCGACTCAAACAAAAACTGATAAACCAACTGACGCCGATAAGCGCCAAATACTTTTTTAACACCAATCTCTCTTGCCCTTCCTGATGCAGTTGCAGTAGCAAGGTTCACATAATTTATAATTGCAATAATTAGTAGGAAAAAAGCAATAGCTTGTAGTATTCTTATATAACCGGCATTGCTATTAGGTTCAATCTTATAATCGAGTTTCGACTTTAAATGGATGTCAACCAAGGGTTGCAGATATAGTGAAATATATTCGTTTTCTGCATCGTAAAAATAATTCTCAATAAATTTTGGGAAAAAACTTTCCAGTTCTTCAGCTTTTCCTTTTTCTATTATCATGTAGGTCCAACAAGGATTCCAAACCCACGAATTTGGCAACCTTCCTCTGTAATAATTACGCATTGATGACAAGGATGCCATCATGTTGAATTTAAAATGAGAATTTTGCGGAACATCTTTAATTAGCCCTGTAACTTTCAGATCCAGACGATCTTCAAATCTGAAAGTTTTTCCAATAGGGTTTTCTTCTTTAAAATAACGTTTGGCGGTTGATTCAGTTATAACTACTGTATTAATTTCATCTAAAGCTGTGTTGGGATCACCTATTATAAATTCAAAATCAAAAATTTGAAAAAAAGTTGAATCAGCAAAAAAGAAATATCGTTCATTAAAAATAATATCTCCATGTTGAATAAGGGAACGAGGTTCTTGCCTGTTAAAAATCCTTGTAATATTTTTGATTAGTTGGGGATACTCTTTTATTAATGTAACTGAAACCGGGAACGGACTGCTTGCAGAATTCTCACCAACACCTTCAAAATCATATACATTAACAAGTCTGTAAATATCTTCTGCCTTGCTATGATATCTATCATAGCTCAATTCGTCAAATATATACAACCAAATTAAAATAAAACTTGCTATTCCAATGGCTAATCCTGAAATATTTATCAGGGTGTAGAGTTTATATCTTCCTAAATTACGAAGAGCAATTTTTATATAATTCAGCCACATTAGAAAAACAGGACTTTAATGCATATTATTTTCTACACTTTTTTTACGAAAAACCATTGGGATTTCGTTCAAGGAAGGAGCTCCTATTTCTACTAATTCCCAATCCTTATCGTAATCATTGATTTTATGCTTTAGTGTAGTCACTCTATTTTCGGTATCATTACCTTCCCATCTTAATAATTCCACCCTATATTTCAAAGTTCTTTTTCGGCCATTAATGCGTACATCAATTTCTACATTTTGCTCGACATCTATTTCTGGTATTAAGATTACTATTTCTCTCATGTTGTTAATTTTTAATTTTATTCATACTTTATAGAATCTAACGGATCAGAAGTCGCCGATCTAAATGCCCTGTAGCCAACCGTTAATATTGCCAGAACTAAAGCTAGTATTCCGGATGCAAAAAATACCCAATAAGGCATATTGATACGATAGTGAAAGTTAGATAACCAATTATCTAAAAAATAAAAAGCAATTGGCCATGCAATAATATTTGCCAGTAAAACCCAATAAGTGAACTGACGGGTAAGTAATGTTACGATACTGCTTACTGAAGCACCATGTACTTTCCGTATTCCGATTTCCTTCGATTTTTGTTGTGCTATGAAAGCTGCTAATCCAAATAATCCTAAACATCCAATAAAAATAGCCAGGAAAGTGAAATATAGTAGTATACTTTTCATCCTCGATTCGTTAACGTATAAACTCTCGTACCTGTCTTTTAAAACAAAGTACGTGTAGGCTTCATGAGGGAAGTGACTTTTCCATTCTGCTTCCATTTTTTCAATAAATAGAGGTAAATCAGTAGTACTATATCTGATTGTTATATATTCCATCCACTCTTCATTTAATGAAAAGGTTATCGGTTCAATTTCTTTATCGAGAGGTTTAAAATGAAAATCTTTCACAACTCCTATAATTTCGCCTTGTAGAAATTCTCCATTTTGATTAAATGAGCCATAATGAATTCCAACGGCCTCTTCTGGATTAGTAATACCAATCTTTTTTGTAAGTTGCTCATTAACAATATATTTATAAGCAGTATCAGTGCCATATTCTCTGGAAAAAGGACGTCCGGCTATAAATTCAATTCCATAAGTATCGAAGAAATCATAACCTGTTCCAATAACAATAGATGAAATTATGTCTTCCATTTCTTCAGTCTTAAATCCGCTATCAGAAAAATCTTGTGCAGCGGGGATTGAACCAGAATTAGTAACTTTCTTCACTTCAGGGTATTGAAACAGACTGGTTTTGAAGGCATCGAATCTTGTTCGTACTTCATGGCTTTCGGTGGATATTACAAATAAATTTTCCTGATCGTAACCCAAGGGTTTATCATAAAAATACTTTATCTGGAGATAAGCTGTTATGGTACCAATAATTAGCAAAATTGAGATGCTGAATTGAAAAACAACTAATACCTGACGAAATGAGAATCTAGAACCTTGGGGCTCATCATTTTTATGTAATACTACCATTGGGTTGTAGCGTGACAAGAAGAATGCAGGATACAATCCTGCTAATATTCCACTCCCAACTACAATGATAACCAACACAAGAAGGTATTTTGGGTCTAGGAAAGAATGTAAAGATAAGTTCTTATCTGTAAAGCTGTTAAAACCTGGCAAAACGATTTCTATTATGAGCAATGCAATTAATAAGGAAACCAATGCTATAACATTTGATTCACTTAGAAACTGTGCTACTAATTGTGATCTGGTAGCACCGGATGTTTTTCTAATTCCTACTTCACGTGATCGTTTCCCACCAAGTACCGTTGATAGGTTCATAAAGTTAAAGCAAGCCATTATGAGTATTAATACAGAAACGATACTAAAAATATACACAGATGTCATATTCCCTTGTGGTTCTATTTCCCACATGAGATTAGCATTAAGGTGTATGTCTTCAACGGGCCTTAATGTTATTTGATAAATATCATGAATTTTATCAAGTGCTTTTGCATCGGGCAAAAAGGCAGCATATGCAGGCGCAATATACTCCTCAACTATATTCATCAATTTAGGTTTGGCATCATCCGGTGTAGCATCTTTATGCAAAAGAATATAGGAATATAAATAGTTATTAAGCCATGTTTTCAGTCTTTCAGGCATCAATTCTTCAAGAGTTTCAAAGGAAGCTAGTACATCGAACTGAAAGTGACTTTGAGTTGGAAGTTCATCAAGAATACCTGTTACCCTAAACATTTTTATCTCATCTCCCCATTCCATTTCAAGCATACTATCCAACGGATATTCCTCTCCAAAATATGCTAAAGCAGCTTTTTTAGTAATGACAACTGAATAAGGCTCTACTAATGCTGTTTCTGGATCTCCTCGCTCTAAAGGAAAAGTAAATAAATTAAAAAAGCCTTTATCACAGAAAAAAACACGCTCCTCCTGATTGTCATTCATGTGATTTTTTAATGACACTTCAATCGGATAAATACGTGAGTAATCAACTACTTGTGGAACATCCTTTTTGATGGTTGGTGCATATATAGCACTGGTTACAGGTACATCGAAAATTTTTCCATCAAAGTTGATATGGCGTTCTATACGGTATAATTGCTCTGAATTATCATTAAATTTATCATAGCTTAATTCATCAAAAACCCATAAAGCTATTAGTAAAGAAGCTGACAATCCAATAGATAGACCAAGTATATTTATTAATGAAAATGACTTGTACCTGAGTAAATTTCTAAAAGCAATTTTTATATAACTCCAAATCATATCTGCTATTTATCAGTTGGCGTAAATTTTTCATTAATTACCTGTCCGTCAAATAGCATAATAACACGTTGGGCATATTCAGCATCTCTTTGAGAATGTGTTACCATAATAATAGTTGTGCCATTTTGGTTAAGATTGGAAAGTAAGTTCATAACTTCATCTCCATGCACAGAATCCAAGTTTCCGGTTGGCTCATCAGCTAGAATAAACTTAGGGTTAGAGACTATTGCCCGTGCTACAGCAACGCGTTGTTGCTGGCCTCCAGATAACTGATTTGGGAAATGCTTAATTCGATGTCTAATCTTCATTTGTTCCAGAGCAGCTACTACTCTTTTCTTTCTTTCTTTTGCAGTAAGACCGTGATATATAAGTGGTAATTCAACATTCTCAAAAACAGTAAGTTGATCTATGAGATTGAAATTTTGAAATACAAAACCAATATTTTCTTTTCTTAACTTCGCTCGTTGTCTTTCGCTATAACCTGCAACATTATTGCCCAGAAATATAAATTCTCCGGTAGTAGGATTGTCCAATAAACCAAGAATGTTTAACAAAGTTGACTTACCACAACCTGATGGTCCCATCACTGCTACAAATTCACCCTTTTCAATACGTAGATTGACTTTACTTAATGCTGTTGTCTCAATCTCGTCGGTTCTAAATATTCGTGTTAACTCGTTAGTTTTTATCATGATTCGACTTATATTATTTATTTAAAAATTAACTTGTCTTTGTTTCCAAAGCTGTCATATGTTGACACAATAACTTTTTCGCCCTCTTTTAATCCTTCTGAAATTTCGTAGTAACCTGTATTTTGGCGATTGATCTTAATTGGGCGTTTGTATGCAAAGTCGTCAGAAGGATCCAGCACAAAGATCCAACTGCCACCAGTTTCCTGGAAGAATCCGCCTCTTTTAATAATAAGTGCATCAGTCTCTCCACTAAAAGTTAATCGTACCTGAACGGTTTGACCACGCTTTATACCAGATGGAATACGATTGTCAACAAAAAATAAGTCTACTTTGAATGATCCGTTTGTTACATCAGTATAGATTTTATCAATGTAAAGTTCATATGTTTCACCTGCATAGTTCAATCTCGCTTCCTGCCCGCTAAACACTCTTGATACATACCGTTCATCAATACGGGCTTCAAGCCTGTAACCATCTAATAGATCTACCTGACCCAGATGTTCGCCAATTGATTTAGTCTCACCTATCTCAAGGTTAAAAGATGATAGTTTGCCGTTTGCAGGTGACTTTACATAAGCATTTTCCATATTCTTACGTAGTAGCTTCATATTTTCAAGCATTCTGCCTAAAGAAGTTTCTATATCCCTTTTTTGTGCTTGTCTTGATATCGAGTCTAACTTTTGAAGTTCAAGTGAAATTTCTAATTGTTTACGTGTAAATTTGAATTCACGTTCAGCATCTTCAAAATCTTTATCAGCAATAACTTTTTGTTTATGAAGCGTTACCTTACGCTCAAAATCACGTTCAGCTAAATCAATAGAATATTGAAGCTGAACTATTTCCTTCTGTCGCAAAAATTTGTTTTGTTCAAGTGATAATTTTGTATTTTGAAGATTGTTTATTTCTGCAAGCATTCTGGTTTCCTGTTCCATATAATTAAGTTCCATAGCAGTATTCAGTAACTTAATTAAAGTATCTCCCTTTTTTACCAAATCACCATCTTCCTCATAAATAGCCTCAACAACACCTCCTTGAATAGCATCAATATAAAATGTTGTTTTTGGAAATACAATACCATCGATTGGGATAAACTCCTGAAATTTGTCGACAATAACCGTGGAAATTGTTAGTTGGTTGCGATCAACATATAATCTTGATGTATTATCGCGAATAAAAATTAGATAAATAAGTAAAAAACTAAAAGCTGCAATTGTGATAATTGTCACAATTTTTTTTATAGTCCATCTCTTCTTCTTGATAATCCTATCCATATAGCCTAATTTGGTTGTTGCACTATTGCTAATATTATGCCATCAATACATAAGTGTTGAATACCTGAGTGTTACGCAATTACATTGTTTACTCTACCAATAATATGTACGATAACGCACGCTTTTTTGTACAAATATGTACAGATAAATTACTCATTCAAAGGCTGAAAAATAAGCTCTTATATTATTATTCTTAAGCCTTAATGCATTTGTTATAACAGATACTGAACTAAAGCTCATTGCTGCTGCTGCAATCATAGGATTTAGTAGAATGCCGAAGAACGGAAATAATACCCCGGCTGCTATAGGTACTCCTAAACCGTTGTACACGAAAGCAAAGAACAAGTTTTGCTTGATATTACGCATAACTTTAATACTTAATTCTCTTGCTCTAACAATACCAGTTAAATCGCCTTTTACAAGCGTTACTTCTGCGCTTTGCATTGCTATGTCGGTACCAGTTCCCATCGCGATTCCAACATTTGCAAGTTCGAGGGCAGGAGCATCGTTTATACCGTCACCAGCCATAGCAACAATGTGTCCCGTTTCTTGTAGTTCCTTAACTTTATTAAACTTATCTGCAGGAAGGCAGTCGCTTAAAAATCCATCCAGTTTCAATTCATCAGCAACAGCCTTTGCTGTAAACTTGTTATCGCCTGTAAGCATAAGAACTTTTATTCCCATTTTTTGAAGATTTTTAATTGCTGATGCTGATGTTTCTTTAATACTATCTGATACAACAACAATGCCTTCAACAACCTTATCGATAATTAAAAACATGACTGTTTGTCCCAGCATTTGACGTTGTTCAACATCTTTACGCATTTTTTCGTTAATAGATGCTTTAAGGTCGTCAGCAAGCCGTTGGTTTCCCAAACCTATAAGCTTATCGTTATAAGTTGCACGTACACCTTTCCCGGTAACCGATTCAAATTTCTTCATATTTACAAGTGAAAGGTTTTTTTCTTTAGCAGCGTTTACGATGGCATCTGCAAGCGGATGCTCACTATTCACATCTATTGAGGCTGCCATACCGAGGATTTCATCACTACTCATTTTCCCAAAAACCCCAACTTCATTAAGGCTTGGTTTGCCATAAGTAATTGTTCCGGTTTTATCAATAATTAATGTGTCAACCTTATTCATTTCTTCCAAAGCGCTTGCATCTTTAACCAGTATACCTGATTGTGCACCACGCCCTGTTCCTACCATTATTGATATAGGAGTGGCCAGGCCAAGAGCACAGGGGCAGGCAATAATGAGGACCGCTACAGCATTAACAAATGCATAAACATAAGCAGGTTCAGGACCGAAAAATGCCCAAACTATAAAAGTTATAATAGATATAGATATAACAATCTGCACGAAATATTTGGCTACCTTATCAGCAAGCTTTTGAATAGGGGCCTTAGATCGACTTGCATGATTAACCATCTCAACTATCTGTGCTAGCAGGGTCTCACTTCCAACTTTAACTGCTTTCATTTCAAATACAGTTTTTCCATTGATCGTACCTGCAGTAACCTTATCATTTGCTGCCTTTTCAACAGGCATGGGTTCACCGGTTATCATACTTTCATCGATAACTGCATTACCTGAGGAAATAATACCATCTACAGGAATCTTATCTCCTGGTTTAACCTTCAATATATCTCCTGCTACTACTTCTTCTAAAGGTATCTCTACTTCATTTCCATCCCTTATTATTCTTGCAACAGGAGGGACTAAACCTAATAATGCCTTAATCGCTGAGTTGGTTTTACTATGAGCTTTTGATTCTAATAACTGCCCCAATAGAATCAAAGAAAGTATCACTGCTACTGCTTCAAAATAAACGTGAACATTACCCTGTGAATCTTTGAATTGCTCCGGAAATAAATTTGGCAATATTAGGGCTACGACACTAAATATATAGGCTGCACCTACACCTATAGTAATGAGTGTCCACATATTAGGCATCCATTTTACAATTGAATTCCAGCCTCTGACAAAAAAACTCCAACAAGAATAAAACAATATCGGTGATGCAAGGACAAATTCTATCCAGTTCATTATCCTGGATGTAGATGCATCTGCTTTCGGGATACCTGGTATTAAATCCGACATTGAAATAAGAAAAACAGGTATTGACAGGGCAATAGCAATATAAAATTTTCTTGATAGTTTTTTATGTGCAACCTGATCATCATCAGCTTCATTGGCAACAAGAGGAACGAGGTCCATTCCACAAATAGGGCAAGGTCCGGGTGCTGTTTTCCTGATTTGAGGATGCATTGGGCAGGTGTAAATTTGTCGAGATTTAGTTTCTGCAACTTTCTTGATCAGATGCATACCACATACAGGGCAGTCTCCTGGCTTATCATATGTCTTGTCTCCTTCGCAAAGCATTGAACAATAGTATTCTGAATCAGCATTATCCTTGTGATGTGAATGAATATGCTTATCGCTTTTTTCATCAGAAAAGTTTTCTGGAACCAGATCCATCTTACAAACCGGGCAATTGCCTTTGTTAGGATAGGTTTTTTCTTCCTCACAGTGCATGGGACAATAATATTTTTGATCTTTCATAGTTGTGACAGATTATGGAATGCAAGCGAATTAATATGAAAAACGTTTTAAGTCATTACAATATTAACAAAAATAATAGAAAGGATTAATTAAACTTATAGTATAAGCAAGGTGCCACGATGGCCCTTGGTGACTTCTTGAAAATAATAGTAATAGCAATCTGTAGTTACTGGAATCCCCTTTTTATTTTTCCATCCCATAATATCGTATCACATATTCTATATATCATCACATGTAAAGGGGTTAATCAGCCTTACTTCAAATCGGGAACAACTGTTAAAGAATATCCAGGATATATAACTATTCGTCCATAGCCAATAATTTCGAAAAATGTTCGTGTCAGTTTTTTATATCTATTCAGCTTCAATTATTACCCACGGTTGGCTTGGCCTACTTTTAAGATAACCTTTTTGCCAGCTCCATTCAGGATGAGATTTTAAGAACGAATCAACATCGAATTCGATTCCATCAGCACGCCCGATGCGACCCCAAAACTTTAGGTCGGCCGCAAGTTCGGCTGTTGTTACCTTACCATCTGTCGATCCCGCCGGAGTATAGGGCTCTGCCCATGCTGTTACGGGAGGAGCAAACTCTCGAGGATCAATGTCATAATGAGCACAAATTGTCCGGCAGGATGGTTGCTCTTTGTTTAGATATACATCGAAAGTATCGGCAAGCATTGTCATACCTGCTTGGGCATCTATTGAACCAAGATTTGGTTCTAATAACTGAGGCCACCTAATTCTACGTGCTCCTGTTTGCATTCGTGGATCATTAAATCCAGTTTCTCCCTTACACTCCAGGTTTCGTATTCTTGGATCCCACACAACATTGCATCCGTAAAAATATCCATCTTTCTTTTTCTTGAGACTCGTGTAGTAAAGACCTTGTTCAAAGCGAGCTATTTCGTTAGTATTAATATCTGCAATAAGCCAACTTGCATTCATACCGCCATTGTTACCTTTGTTCATCTGCTCAACAAATTCATCAATGTTTCCACCGAACTGTATAGCATTGCGAGTGCGAACAAAGTAAGGTATACCGTCAGTTGTGTACGTTGTTAATCCAAGAATTGTTGTTTCAACAGTTGCAATACCTGCAACATTGATATAAAAATCTTCCTGACTCGAAATAAAACCGGGTGCACATTGCATAATAAAACCAAATCCTTCATCCGGAATGATTTCAAGAGCTATGTTATATGCTTGCTGCAGTGAGAAATCATCAAATGTTTCATGACCAATAACTATTTTGCCACCTTTAGTCGCCGAGCCAGTTGCAACAAATGCGCTACACTTATCCTTTTTCGCTTTTGGGACATAATAATCTGTGTATTCATTTGCATGTAAAGGCCACCAACTTTCAGTTAATTCACCATACATATTCCATCCGAGTACTTGGTTATACGTAGTCGGGACTCCGGCTTTAGTGAGGCCGGCAGCTATTCCGGTCATCTCCTGAACTAAATATTCCGGCATTTTTTCACCATATAATTCAACTGCTTTATTAACAAAAAAGGAGAAGTCCATTCCTGTAGTTTGTACACACATATATGATGCTACACGCCATGCTTCTTTAAATTCATTAGCAAGAATATACCCATGCTGAAATCCCCTTTCCATCGGTGTGCCTTCAGTATGAACTATAATCCAACCTGCATCTTTATGAATATTGGCTTTAGCAATCCAGGCCTGCTCTTCCGTAGTGAGCTTTTCGGAATTTCCAGTAGGTAAGTTATCTGCATATATTTTAAGAGAAAATAGAACGAGCAATGCTAAGATAATTCGATTATACATAGTTCAAAAGTTTTAGTGATAGCGTTAATTATTATAACTGACTATATATCTTAAATAGATAGTTCAGCACCAAAAATAATAAAAATTCTATAAAGACAAGCCACATGCTCAAAAAGAGTTGAAAAGATTGCTTGAGAATAGCAGTCACTCTATTGAAGTTGTTAAGTGTATCGACAGTGTGGAGGATGCTGTAAACTGGATCAATAATAATCCGGAGCCTGATATTATGTTTTTTGATATTCAACTTTCTGATGGTTTGAGTTTTGAAATCTTCAATCAGATTAGCACAAAAACACCAGTAATATTTACCACTGCATTTGATGAATATGCTATTCAGGCGTTTAAAGTCAATAGTATTGATTATCTGTTAAAACCGGTAAAACAGGACGAACTTAACGGAGCTCTTGATAAATTTCATTCAT
>NYYH01000088.1 GCA_002686705.1 Bacteroidota bacterium | reverse complement strand
TCCATTGGACAAAAATGTACATCTGCAATCCCCTTACCTGCTCTTAATGCCACTTCCATTTTGTCAAAATATACGTCTTCCGTTAATGCGTTAACCCTCACTTTGATGCCAGTGTCTTTTTCAAACTGAGGAAGGACTTCTCTAATTCCTTTTAAAACAGGATGTTCACTCATGAGAAAAGTTATTGTTTTTCCTGAATGAGCTTTCCAGTCCATTGCAGATACATTCCCAAATGCCGTAAACATAAGACATATAGTTATAATTGATACTAATGTTTTCATATTAAACTCCTTGAAAAGTTAACAAATTGTTAAACCATCGATATGAAGACTTAACGTTTAAAATGGACCAAAATTAGACCATTCCAGGTAGTTTGTCTCTATCCAAAACGATTAGATAGTTGTCTAATATATGTCGAATCCTAATAGTTTATTTAAAGAATGTCAAGAAAAATCAATATCCGTATTCACGAGGGAAAATATTAGGTGTCCATATAGGTGTCCATCAGCTCTGATATTCAGTATTATTCAGTAGCTTCAACCTCCTGTAATTGACCCCCACTTAATTCTTCACAGTCAGACACCCTCCAGTAAAACCGCCAAATCTTGTAAAGATCACGGTTCTGAAACTATTTATTGACTACTTTCAATTATTCTTTTATTTTTACAGTCTAGTTGCTTTTTAAGCTTTTTAAATGGAGAATAACCATGGATTCAATGACTATTCAGTGCGCAACACTGCCGCTTTATGATCTTGAGGAAACAAGAACTCAGACGGACGCTTTGTGGATTGGATTGGCTTCATCTTTCCGGAGGAAAGGTATAAAAAATGTACCTGACACATTGTTTAGAGGAGAAAAGACTTACCAAAGAAAAATATTTTTTGGACAAATATGTGGTTATCCTTTGACACACGAGTATGCGGAACGTTTCAAGGTAATTGCCACACCGTTATACCGGACTCCATACTTCACTGGACCGGAATACATGAGTGTGATTACGGTACATAATCAATGCAAATGGCAAAAACTGGAGGACGCACGGGGCAGTAGGGTTGTAATTAATTCCAGGTCTTCGCACTCCGGATATAATATCCTGCGTTTAATGGTAACCCCATTTACAAATGAATCTACGTTTTTCAGCAAAGTTTCAGTCAGTGGAGCTCATCGACAAAGCTTAGCATTAATCCGGCAAAAGCAGGCAGACCTAGCCTCAATAGACGGACTTACCTGGAGTATGCTGGAAAGGTATGCCCCCGAAGCTTTGGAAGGATGTCGCATATTAACATTGTCACCTCCGGTTCCAGCTCCGGTGTTTGTGACAGAAAAAGAAACATCTCAGGCAATGCTTGAACTTTTCCGGAACGCTTTAGAAAATGCATTTGATGATCCTGAATTTAAACTGATGGCAAATAATTTGTTTCTGGAAAATACACAGATTCTTCCAGAGGATGCTTATGATTGTATAACTGAAATGGAAAGAATTTCTATTGAGGATTTATGATTTCACGCCTTAAGCCTGAATGGCAAACCATTTTGTTGGCTGTTTTGATTTACGCGTTATTCGGTTTTGTCACCTGGAATTATCACAGTTTTCCGGGATGGTTTGTTTTTATCATTGGAGGTTACGTTATGGCCTGGCACGGTTCATTGCGGCACGAAGCAGTTCACATGCATCCTACTACTTCTAATCAACTGAATGAATTGCTTGTACTGCCGAGTCTGGATTTGTATCTGCCTTTTCGACTGTACGCGCAAACCCATATTAAGCATCACATTAACCAAAATTTAACTGATCCAGAACTTGACCCGGAATCATTCTATTTGTTTGAAAAGCGATGGAATACACTGCCCCTTGTAAGGCAGTGGAGTTACTGGATTTTTCACACCCTGGCCGGACGGCTGTTGCTGTATCCGTTCTGGATGATTCCATATTTCTGGTTTGATGAAGCGTTGAACCTTGCTCGAGGTGACATTAGAAATCTGCAAGCATGGATATGGCATCTCTTGGGAATCACGCTCACAATGAGTTGGGCTATAGGAGCTTGTGGTATCCCATTGTGGGAATATCTATTGTTGTTCGTCTATCCGGGAACTTCACTCACACTGCTGCGCTCTTTTGCAGAACATAGGAGTCATCATGATTGTGAAGGACGCAGCGCTATTCTGGAAACGGGGAACTTTTTTGGTATTTTGTACCTATACAATAACTATCACGCACTGCATCATAACAATCCACAAGTTCCTTGGTACAAACTCCCCATGCTTTTTCTTCAGGAACGTGAAAAATTGCTGGAGAGAAATGGCAATTATTTGATTCGCGGATATTCGGAATTATTTCGAAAAAATTTGGTTTCCCCCAAAGAAATTCCTTACCTTTTGAGCCAATAAATGCCTGTATTCAAATCTCAAATTTATAATACAGAATCAGTAATATTGAAATCTGTGACTAACCCCCACTAATTCTTCACCGTCAGACATCCTCCAAGTAAAATCCCCGATTCTTGTAAAACTATCCTCAATATCTTTCTAAAATTCCATTCTGGAGTATATTTTTTACTGAAAAATCGTGCACTCAGTAAAGAAAATAATTGGCAGTAATTTGGCAATAAAGACAAGACCTATACCCCTTTTTGGGGCATATTGGCAATAATTGGCAGTAATTTTGGGACTTTAAATTGAGGAAATAAATTAGGATTAAATATTGATATTATTGACTATTATGCGGTGGCCAGAGGTGGAATTGAACCACCGACACACGGATTTTCAGTCCGTTTTAAACCATTACTATTGAATTATATTGGGTAATATCAATTGCTATTAATTGTAGAATTACAGTCAATTAAAGCAAAGTCCATTGTTATTGAGTGCTGCCAGTTTTTAGGCAATAATACGGCTTATAGACACCTATATGGACACCTAATATTTCCCCTCGTGCGTGCGTGTAGTGGTTTTTTCTTGCGGTCGGTCCCATGACTGTGAAGAATTAGTGGGGGTTTAGTCACTGGAGATGATGGGGTTGGTTTTGAGATTAAGTATTTCTTGAAAGTATTAATTGTGCCTGTTTTTTGATTAAATCGGAACAGGCTTTTACTTTTGCAGTTCTATGCAAATCTACATGTGTTACAATCCAAAGGTCACTCCTCCATTCATCTACTAGAGGCATTACTAATTCTAAGTCTTTATTCTCCAAGGCTAAAAAAGTAGGAAATAGTCCAATTCCCATACCATCAATAACTGCCTTTTCTAAAGCCACATGATCAGAAGATTTGAAACTAACATTTTCCAACGGGACATTATCATCAATCCACTTGTGGATTGACTCAATAGGAGAATTTGTCTGTAAAACATATTTTTGTCTAGAAAAATCATCCGATGATTGAATCGTCCCCATTTCTTTAACATAATTTTTATGCGCATACATTCCAACTTGTATAGGCAGTAAATGTTTTACAATATTGTCCAGATCAGTTGGTTTTAGACCTGCTCGAATAGCCAGATGAGCCTCTCCGTATTCTAGTTTTAAAGCCCTTTCTTCAATTATCAGCTTGATCCTCAAGCCTGGATTTTCTTTTTGAAGCATAGCCATCCAACTCGTTACCAAAGTATTAAATCTTGGAAGAGTCGTTACGATCAACTCACCAGTTACTTTACTCCCATGTTCCTGAATTAAACCGACAAGTCCCCGCATCTGTTCTTCGTTAACCGATGCTATACGACTCAAATTCTCACCTGCTGCAGTTGGAGTATACCCTCTTGCATGGCGATGAAAAAGCTTATGTCCAAGTTCCTCCTCAAGGTTAGTAACTTGTCTGATAACTGTTGCGTGATGCAGTCCCAAAAACTTTGCTGCAGCACTCACAGTTCCTAACCTTGCAACATGATAGGCAGTTCGAACTTGATTCCAGTCATTTATATGTGTTTCCATGCACATATTATGTGCAAAAATTGATATTGTGTGCAAGTTATAACTTAGATAAAATAAAATTGTTTAAAATGAATTAAACAATTAGATAGTTTCTGAAATGTAAAAGGAGGTAAAAATGAATATTGCATTATGGATTTTGCAGGGTTTTCTTGCAGCAATTTTCTTAATTGCAGGTGCAATCAAAGTAATCAAATCAAAAGACGAATTGAAAGTATTGGGAGGGGAGAAGATGAACTGGGTCGACAGTATATCCGCTGTAAGCGTAAAGTTAATAGGAACCCTAGAAGTATTAGCAGCTATAGGTCTAATACTTCCTCAATTAACAGGTATTCTGCCCTGGCTAGTACCTTTAGCTGCGTTTGGTTTGGTCTTAACAATGATCGGTGCAGTGATGTTGCATCAGCGAAGAGGTGATGGACCAAAAGCGATTGTGCAGGTTATCATCCTTCTCATGATGGCAGCCTTTACAACTTACGGGAGATTTGATTCCATCCCAGTTTAAGTCATTATTAAATTTAATAATTATATATAAGGAGACAATTATGTTAGAAAAAGTTCAAATTAAAGCTATGAAAAATGGCACATGTCAATGTGGCAGATCACAAACTTCAGCTATCCTATGGATCATCTGGGGCCTCGTCCATATACTAGCTGGCATCATGACAATTTACAACGACGCAGCTGGCGCCTTTGCCGGAATCGCAGACGCAGTTGATCCTGCGTTGCTGACAGGCCCGTATAACGAGGCCGTTGGCGCTGTCGTAAATCAGCACGGGTTCAACCTCGGCTGGATCGGGGCATTCACGTTGATAGGCGCGTTCTACATTTGGCGAGGTTCGGTGACAGCGATGTTCTTTACGGGGATCGTAGGTGGTTTGGCTGACGTTGGCTATTTTGTCTTCATGGACTTGGGTGGCTTTGTGAACTTCGTTCCCGGAACGATCATGACACTCATCTCTTCGGCCGCCATCCTGCTGAGCGTCTGGGCATGGACGCGAACGCAAGCGCAAAGCCGCAATGGATAGATTTGTGGAGGGTGTCTGACTGTGAAGAATTAGTGGGGGTAAAGAACAGGAGATGATGTGGTTGGTTTTAGGGGGTTATCCATTCACATGTCAGCCATGAAGTGTTTTTGAGATGGAAAAGACACATAAAAATTAAATTACATATTTCAAGAAAAAATATGCTAGTCTGCTGGTTTGAATCAATTAATTATAATCACTAATTAAAACGGTGGCATATGTTAAACACAATGATTGTTGTGAAGATGAAAAAAACAAATTATACAGAATGGAAAAAACTTTTTGACGGTGATGCTGAAAATAGAGCAAAGTTCATGAGGGATGCTTTGGTTGGAAAGGTAGATGAAAACACTGCTGTTGTAACAGCTGATGTTTTTGATCCTGAAGGTATGAAACAGACATTATCAGACCCTGAATTGGGTAAACGTTTGGAAGAAATGGGCATTGAACATACAATATACATGTTGCAACCTGCTCCAGTACCTGGCTCATAAAAAATAAAGCTACTATTTGCTCCACTATGCTCCACTTATAAAAAACAACGTGGAGCAGCTCAAGACCTGTTAAACACTGGCAGGCTCCACATTGCTCCACTACTCCACTTCTTTTTTAATATTATTATAATAAGATATAATTAGTAGGGTAATAGTATATTTGTAATATTCTGTACTAATTTAAAAATAACGTGGAGCAAGTGGATTTTCTCTGTAAACCATGTTAAACACTGGCCTCAAGATGCTCCACATTAGTATGCCCCAACGTGGAGCAAAGGGGGGGGTTAGCTAATTTCGAATATTTCAGTATCAAGTGAGTACATTTCTGCAAAATACAATTTGCACTCATTGAGTGAAGGAAATTCGTATTCTCTTGGGCCACTGCCTCTACGTTTATCCATTGCAAAAGGGACTAGTTTTTTGAACTGAGAGCATAATCTTCTAGCTTCCCAATTCCTGTGATTGGGTTTGTATGCTTTTGTATGTTCGTTAAAGCTGTATAGCAGGTCGGCTTTAGCCACTCTATTCATATCATCAAAATCTAATATCTTTCCTCCTATTAAAAAATCTTCATTACTTAGAATTTCAAGCCACCATTTTTCAATCGGTTCCATTGACAAAAATTTCTGATCTAACCTTGCAGGTGTTTCGGGGATATTCCGAACCTCAAAATCACTTAGATCAAAATCCATTAGAACTTGCAGCAGGGCCTCTATTCCTCCATGATTTTGTTCATAGATCAATCGCTTAAAAAAATTGTGATCATTTTTTCTGGAATTTGAGACATTCAATACAAAGTATCTACGGTCAGTTAAACCTACAGGTGCGGCCCATTCAGAATTTGTTGCTAACATGAGCCTGAGATAGCTTCTAACTTCAAAAACATCTTTCCCCTTCATCTCGATTATCATATTTGGCTCGGTAATCAATTGTTTAAGAATTGACTCTGTTCTCCTGTCACCTCCCCAGACTGCTTCGTCTCCGAACAGCATAAGAGTATCTTTAAGATGACTGTTGAAGTTGCCATGAATGTGACGGCCATGTGTAACTGCTCGAAAGTGCCTGCCAAGCAATGATCCAACATATTCAGCAAAACGAGATTTGCCCACACCCTGAGCATCTGATCTTAAGACAACAGCTACACCGGGCTTTTCTTTTGGAAACTGAACCATATGTGCAAGCCAGCCCCACAAATATAATGCCCATTGTTCGTTACCAGAGCAAATTACATCGTCTATTAATTCATGAAAAAGTGGAATGTCTTCCAGTCCTCCTATAGGCTTTACTGCAAAACCTTTCCACATGTTAAATACTCCATAAGGCGTTTCTTCAATTGGAATAAAATCGACACTCTTATATTCCCTTCGTTCAGGATGCTTGAGCCACAAAGTAGATGCTTGGACTTGTTTTGGGAATTTTCCAGAACTGTCTGTTGCAAATCTATTTTGCAGGGCCAATCTAAAATCCGAAGGAGCTAAAAACATAGTTTCATTTTCTGTTTCATTCACGATTGTGAACTTGTTCCCAGTAGGAACAATAGCAAATTTTTGATTTAGTTCTTCCAATAGTTTTCCATTATCATCCTCCTTTACCAACTCACTTTTCCAAATTGAAGAACTTTGTCTAACTAGAGAACTAAATTTTTCGATATTGTTACCATCAATTTTAAGCCAGTCTGACAAGTCTCCTTTTGCAGGAATGTCTGGAAGTTCTAACCAACTTACAGACTCAGCAACCTTTACTATCTCAGAAGCAATTAAACGCATCCCTTTTCGTCCCGCATCGTCATTGTCTGGTAAACATATAACTTTTGCCTCTTGGAACCATTTTGAATACTCTTCAAGCCATTTCCCAGTACCTCCAGCAAAAGTTGTTGCAACCAATCCAAACTTTTCAGCATTGTCACAATCTTTTTCCCCTTCGACAATAATTATTTCCCTGCCCTCTTTTATTGCTGCTAACATCTGTGGCAAAAGATAAGGTACTCTTGTAACTCCATCCAATGTCCATTTACCGTCAGGTCTTCTTGGTCTGAAACCCTTTGGTTTAAACCTAACCACATCCATTACATGTCCACCGTCTTTATCATCATATCTATATGTGGCAACAATTTTTTTGTGAGGAGTTTTTTCTTTAGGAGTAAAGAATTGAGACTGCTTCATTTCCAAAACAGAGACAATTTCTTTAAAGGTGCATCCTGCCTGACACTTAACTAAAATTTTCTCACTATTACAGGAGGCTGTAAGACTTGGAGATTTGTCGTTATGAGATGGGCAAAGGGCTACAATACTATTATTATTATGTTTGACTTGCTCCAGCTTCGAGCAAAACAAGTCCCAGTTATTAGACAATGTTTGCATAAATTAGTTTAGATTTAGCCTTATTGCTTTAAATAGAGTCACGTTCCTCAATCCTGGACTCAATCCATTGATCAACTTCGTCCTCAATCCATGCTACTGCCCTACTGTCAAATGCATTAGGGGCTTCAAGAGGACCACCCAGCTTAACGCTTCTGGGGAATGATCCATCTTCCATTTTTCGATAGATGGTAGTTCTGCCGTATCCTGTTCGGCTCAAAACCTCAGGTAAACGAATTAATCTTTTTTGTCTGATAATCGTGTCATTGGATTTTTCCATAATAATTTTCTCTGTCTTAAATTTTTAAAAATAAAAAATTTGTGAGTGGTGTCCCACTGACACTGTTGCACCCTCTATAATATATGGAGGGGGGGGGTTGTTAAAAAGATTCAACAGAATCCAATCCTTCCGCCATTATTTTTTCAAGCACTTCTTCCTTTACAAATACCCTGCGACCTAATCGCACAACGGGTAATTTCTCTTGAAAAATCCAACTTCTCACTGTAGGCATTGATACCGGGATAATCTGTGGAACCTGCTTTGCTGCAATCAAATTACTTCTTTTCATATATCTCCAATAATATTAATTATTTTGTTGACATGTTAATTTATATCTATATTATTATAGATAATAATTGTCATAATAATTACATATCATTATTTAACTCAATATAGTAATATTTGTCAATATATATGTTTTATATATCGTAAATGAGTAGTTTTTGAGAGTTTGACATGGTAAACACTGAAAATAAAAGAAACTGGTTAAGAGTGCTGATCGATTCGCTTGAATTGCCATCAACGGCTGAGTTTTGCAGAAAAGCAGGACTTAACAGGGGATTGGTTGATAAACTCACGGCAGGTGCGCACAGTCCTCGTATGGACACATTAGAGAAAATAAAGAAGGCTTTTCCACAGACGAACATGAATTGGTTGGTTTCAGGAATAGGTAATGTTCTTGAGGAAGTGCTAGATGATGAAGAAGCTGTGATTCTGGACTTGTATCGAAAAAATATTAAGGGCAGAAATGATACACGTTTAACTATGTCTTTTGTGTCAGCAGTAGCTTGGGTTGCACAAGAGCATGATGAGTGGGAACAAATGGATATTAATGCCAAAGCTGTTGAATTAGAAGAAGGTGAGATTGCTGATTTTAGGGCATCGTTGTTACTCAAGCAACGTCAGAGACGTTTAGTTTCGGAGGTGCTTAGACGTACATCGAAAACACCTAGAGGACTGCTAGATATGCAAACACGATATGAAGAGTTGAAGGAACTGTTGGGTCAAGTGAATGATAACATCCAGAGAATAATAAACCTGCTAGAAGATAAGGGGTAAGTATGGGGATTTTAGTTGAATGCCCTGCATGTAAAATTAGAGGTGGTCTAAAGAGAAAACTCTGTAAATGTGGGTACAATGTCCAGAAGGCTCACTCCAAGAATTATTGGATTGAGTACTATCTAAATGGCAAACGTACCAGAGAGCGGGTTGGAAGAAGCAAACAAGCTGCTGAGAATCGTTTCCGTGAAATACAGACTGCTAAAGCTGAAAAAAGACATATCAATGTAAACAAAAATGTTTTGGTTAACTTGGGTGAACTAAGAGACTGGTATTTAGAATTGTCAGAAGTTAAACAAAAAAGAAGTTACTCCGATATTGCTCGTTGTGTGAGTCTAATGGTTGAGCATATTGGAGAAAAAACTACTGCAATACAATTGGAGCTAAAACACATAGAAGATTTTAGAAAATATAGGCTTAGAATTAATTCGATTAGAGGTAGACCAATTAAACCTGCAACAATTAACAGGAACGTTGCAAACTTCAGAGCAATGCTAAACCGTGCTGTGGATTATGGAAAACTGGAAATTAACCCCATAGGACGAATTAAGAATCTTGAGGAAAATAATATTCGTGAGCGTGTTTTATCGCAGGAAGAATTTGAGCGGTTGCTAAGTAACTGTCATGGAGAACTAAAGGGTTTAGTTTTGATAGCCTTCTATCTGCCAATGAGGCAGGAAGAAATATTAAATCTTACATGGGAAGAGATAGATTTTACGCATGGATTTATCAGGCTTGGTGCCAATCGTACAAAAACCAAAACCGTTAGGTCTATTCCCATGCACCCCAAAATTATATATTTTTTACAATGTTTACCAAGACCGCTTAAAGGAGGATTTGTATTTTCAAAAAGGAGGTTTCCTAAAAAGGCATATTATAAAGCGGTGAAAGAGACTGGTCTTGAAAATTTTACATTTCACGACCTTAGGCATTGTGCTATGAATAATCTCAGGCTAGCCGGAAATGATCACTTTGTTATAAAAAAGGCATCAGGTGCTAAAACAGATAGTGCTTTTAAGCGATACAATTTGGTAACAGAGGAGGAGATGAAGGGGATGAAATGGTTGGAAGAAAAGGTAGAAGATTCCGGAATGATGGACACCTATATGGACACCAAGGCTTAAATTAATGTATTCTTAAATCTCCTAATCCCTTGGAAAGTGCGGTGGCCAGAGGTGGAATTGAACCACCGACACACGGATTTTCAGTCCGTTGCTCTACCAACTGAGCTATCTGGCCTTTTTTGCAGGAAAGTCTTTGGGAGGACTTTTCGAAATATATTCACGAGAATTTGGGTTTAGCCTGGTGCCGTAGGGGAGAAGATACACCTTAAATTTATACGAACCTAATTTCAATCCTCTACTAACCCCGAATCCCTTATAAAAACTGACTCCACATTAACTTCTGTCAGTTTTCCTTTGTGGGTGAAAGTATTACTAAAAGTATTACCATAAATTCACTCACCACCATAATACCTCTTCTTGTTCAAAATCTCCACATTTTATTCTAAAAAATTTTAGGTAATGTGTTGTAATTTTCTAAAATTTGGTTGATTATTTGATTATTTGTTAAATTTAAATACGGCTGAGGTTGATATGGTAGTTCAAACAAGACAACAGGGTTCAAGACCAAAATTTAAATCGGGTGGAAAACACAGAAAATCTATCAATAAGATTGTAAAAATTATTGAGGGTTTGGGGTTTGAATTTGTTAAACAATCAAATAAGGTGCATTTCAAACATCTAAAAAGAAAGTGTTCAATATTCTTTGGTGTAACTCCATCTGATGGAAATGCTGTTAGACAAATTGTTCGTAGATTGAAAAAGGATTTAATGAAGTGCCAACCTCCTATTGATGTGAATTCATTGCCGAGTGGTAAGATGTTGAACCAGTTGAGATTGAAGGGTATTGGTGAAATGGAAAATGAACCAACATTGGGTGATGAACTGGATGCTTGTGTTGAAGATAATTTTTCAAGAATCTCAACGGAAATGAATACTGATGCTAAAGAAAAACAAAAATGTTGTCAGAACAAAAAGGGATTACAATGGGAGAATTGATAGAGGAAATGATGGAAGTTTATGAGGAAACCCAATAAGAAAGGAGAATTGAAAATGGAAAAAGAATCTACGGCTGCAGAAGAATTTATTGATGAACAAGATTTAGATATTATGCGTGGTGATACACATAAAATTCTCTCTGGTGTTTATCGGACTTTAAAGGATTTAGAATACCAAGATTTACCAGAGGTAGAAGAACTTTTTCAAACAATTGAAAGTAGAGTAGAAGGATTAACTGAACAGGTAAAAATTCTTCAAAGGAAGATTTCGGATAAACCAATTCTGTTATAAGAGAATCCTTGTTTTGATGCCATTTCGTGCCACTTAGTGCCACTTTGCCTACTGTAAAGAAAATATTTGTTACTACTCACAACAAGAAGAACACTTCAAAATAGACCCTATTTGAGGATGTTAAGAAGTGCTTTAACAGAAGGACTTGAGGGAGTATAGGATTTAGGAACACAGTGATTTACATATCACCTTTTTCATAGGTAATTTGCTATAGGATTTCCATGTAAGAAATCCAAAAAATTTCTCCCTGCCAAAAATCATTTCCAGAGGTTTGCTAATATGACAAAAAAGAAAGTAAAAGAAGAGAGAAAGAAAATACTTGAGAAGTATGGAAAACCTATGTCTGAAATCCCTGACAAGTATCTGAAGGATGAAAATGGTTGTTGGATTTGGTTAAAGGATTTAGTTGATTATCATTAAGGTACGACTGAAGGAAATACTCAGGAAAAAAGTTTATAAATATTATAACACCTCAAAAAGAAGTGTTTTTATAATCATTAACTTTTAAATACGGCTGGAATATTTTGGGAAATTCAAAAAATGACTCGTCCCAATGACATAAGAACCAACTCAGACAAATCATCAATATATGAAGACAGAGGATGGAAAAGATCTGATCCTGTTCCAGACCACATATATGAGATCCATCGTTCATTGGTTGAAGAGGAAGTCATTACTCATCCAGAGATAGTCAATTGTTCCAAACAGTTCATAAGTAAGATTGAAAAAGATTTACCCAATCCAGACAAACCAAGAAGGATAAAGAGATGCCATTATGTCAATCATTGTCCTATCTGTAATAATCTACTGGAACAGTATGTAGAGATGAAAATGAATCCTTATCGTCAGGGGTTACTGGATAATGGTGGTAAGAACATTCTGATGACTTTCAAACTACGACACAATCAAAAGTCCTCCCTTAAACATCTTCAAATGGTGTTGAAGAGTTCAATCAAGAAATTGAAAGATGACAACATTTGGAAAAGAAAGTTGTTCCCATCAAAATATAGATTATATGTTAAGACAGAATATGAGATTAGTTGGAGTGAAGAGAATGGATTTCACCCACATTGCCATCTTCAAATTGGAACTACTAATCCAATGCCGATAGATGAAATGAATTCTGTTATTGCAAATGCATGGAAAAGAGTTGTAACCACAGTAAGTCCTAACAAGTTCTTCATCCCAAATCTTTCCAATGGTGTTGATGTAACCGACACACCATCTGGAAAACATTCAAAAGATAAAGATCCTTATGGAATGGATAAATTGAAACGACTGCATAAGAAATCCCATAAAGAAATGAAGGAGAAGTTCAAAAAGATTAATACAAAATCTACGGCTCCAGAAAAAAGGATAAAAGGATCATTTTCCCTTCTGCAAATGCAATCTGATCTGAAAGATATTTTCATTCCTGTGCTAAAAGAAATTTATAGAACTACTGTTAAAAGATTTCGTAGAATTTTCTTTAATGTGAATACCCACCACACTCTAATCTCCAAAATTTCCTCTAAGTGAAGTCAATTCCTACACCCTTTTGATGTGTTCCTAAATAAAAGTAACTACCAGAGTGCAAAAAACCCCTTTCTAATGGGGGATCGTTTTAATCGTCAATTAAATGGTAGAACACG
>NYYH01000098.1 GCA_002686705.1 Bacteroidota bacterium | reverse complement strand
GCCTTGATACATTACTCTATGTTTATCAGGAAAAAATTGACAAAGATTGTCAGGTAAAATTTCAAGAAGCAAAAACTATTATTGCTTCACCAAGTCCTCTTGTCATGAGCTTTGACTCAACAAGGTATGGTTCAGCTTTTAAAAATTTCCTTAAATCCTTTGCGAATGCTCTTGCATCTATTGCTCTACCTTTATCATCATATATTGGGATTCTCACTTGTTCAAATCGAATAACATTCTCAGTTGCATCGGTCATATTATATCTCCCACTTACAGTATTCTTGGCCATCCAATCATCAATTATATCGGTTAGTTCTTCCCCATCAAATTCAGTTTCAAGGTCATTTTCCCAACTATCCCATATCTTAACCGTAAGCATTATTTCTCTGCCATTTGTAAACATATCATCAAAGTGTGATTGTAATTGAGCAGTAAAGGGATCTATATTGGCAAGGATAGCTTTTTCAAGTTGAACTGGAATAATATCAGATGATGGTGTACCATTTCCTGTTGATGATGCAATTCTTTTACTTGTATATGCATCGAAAGCCTCCATTACAAACGAAACAGATTTTTGATCATCCACTTTGTTGACTTTCCACCAAATTTGAATAATAATGTCTGCTTTTGCTCTTTTCTTTAATATATCCAAAGGACTTTCAGAAATAGATGCTCCACTTGTTTTGCTTGAAGTCATATTATCTTCTGCATTCCTTGTTTCAATTGCTTTTAACTCTTGTTCAACATCTTTCAATGGGAACCCTTTATCTATCATTAAAGCTCCAATTTTACTTATTACTTGCCCAAGTTCAGTATCTTCTTGAAAAGCCTGTTTGTAATTTGGAACACTTTGTTTTGTACCTTGATTATCAAACTCGGTCATAAAATATCTTTGTGTACACCAATTATCGCTTGGTAGTATCATTAATGTTGGCTTTTTTGCCTGACCATAAACAATTAATGTAAAGAGTAATCCAGTTAATGTAAAATATATTTTTTTCATAATGTATGATTTTAAAACCCTGTATTTAGTGATTTAATAATTTTATTTTCTTCGAGATACTTTCGAAGTAAATCCTTTGAGATAGAAACCTGATAGACTTTCCATTTTTTGTCTCCTATCTGTTGTGGCAATGTAGTTGATATGCTCGCTTCTCGGGTAAATTTGCTCCATTCCCCGTTTTTAGAAAAAAAGTCATTCTCAATCTTTATAAATGCTTCTATTGATTCAGGAGTAGAAAGAATCGGTTTTTGTGTTACACATCCATTACTACCTGGCACACCTGAAAATAATATAGCGTGTACAGCATCTTTACGAGCTTGCAACTGTGTATATTTTTTGCCCTTTTTAGTATTCCATATTTTAACAGAAACAGAACCACTATTTTCAAATGAAATACATTCGACCTGATATGCAAATTGCTTTTGAGCAAAAGTTGGTAACAATAGTGTATGTGTACTCTTACACTTATTTCTTCATTACCCACACGCTCAAAGGTATACTTATTACCCCATATTGGTATGTATTGTGTACTTTTATTAATTATCCACATTTTCAAACATCACGTCTAAAGGGTTCTTGAATCTACTAAAATCTGTTTTAGCCACATGTGTGTAAACTTCCGTTGTTTTGGTACTACTGTGGCCAAGAAATTCCTGGATATATCTTAAGTCAGTACCACTTTCTAAATGATGCGTTGCAAAAGAATGTCTTAACATATGCGGAGTTACCCTTCTTATTATTCCAGCACTAATTGCTGATCTTTTTACAACTTTTATAACGCTTCCAGCACTATATTTACCACCTTTTTGACCTTCGAATAAGTGCTTTTTTGGTTTATACTCACTGACATATTTCCTTAATAACTGAAGTAAATGTTTTGATAAACCAACATAACGATCTTTATTTCCCTTGCTGTTACGTACCTTTATTAACATTTGTTCAGATAATATATCTACTATCTCCATGTTAATCAATTCGTTTCTTCTTAAACCAGCCGAATAAAGCAAGCTAATTATACATTTGTGTTTGATATTAATGGTAACATCAAGCATTATTTTAATCTCTGATATTGTCAATATATCCGGTAAACTTTTTGATTTCCTAGGTCTGTCAATCTTTAAACAAAACTTTTCTCCTCCCAAAACTTTCTCATAATAAAATTTAATAGCATTGATATGCTGGTTTTGCAGACTTGCGGATATCTTTTTATTACGTATTAATTCCAGTATATAGCCATTAATTTCTTCTGTAGGTATTTCCTCTAACACCCTTCCATCAAAGTACCTGATATAATCTTCAAAATAATTTGTGTAAGTGGCTTTTGTACTATCACTATATCTTTTCTGATCAAGCATATCATAATATGCCTTAGGTAACTTTACTTTCCGTTTTGCTATTTTTTTTACTGGTTGAGGAATACGGGTTGCCTTGCTATTAGCAGTTAATGCAGAATAATCAACATCTGCCATATCCCTAAAAACATCAATAATCACTGGTAAATCAAATTCATCTTTAGTAATATACCAGCTCTTCCTACTCTGACTCCAACTAGCACCTTCAATTCTCTTTACGCAGTTAATCAGTTCTTTGTCATACTTAAACTTAACTAATATAACATATTTATCACGATGATAATCATTTAACAAAATGATATTTTGTTTGGGTTTCAAGATTTAAGTTAATTATTTAACAGGAAGTAAATATACAATTTGTTTTGATACATTGTAATTATAGAGGTATAATTAATGAGAATCCAGTATAGTATAAACAAAAAAAGGGAGTTAAATATTCAACCCCCTTTTTATACCCCTATTTATAATAGGCTGTATATTAGATATATATTCAATTAAGAGTGATCCCGACGGGATTATTTTATGATCCCTAAGGGTTCCATTTTGAGAATAAAACCTGTCTGCTTCGCATCCTGGCTGTTTTACTTTTATACGGAATTCAAGTAAACTTGATTCCATCTAAAACTAAAAAACCAAACCTTTTCAGGTTGGTTTTATTCATCTGTGATCCCGACGGGATTCGAACCCATATCATGAGAACCGGAATCTCACATTCTATCCATTGAACTACGGGACCTGATTGGTGAATAGTTATTAGTGAATTGTGAACTGAATCGACTAATCACCATTCACATTTCATTACTCACATTGTGGAGCTGGAAGGATTAATTTTATTGATCCTGTTGGAGTGGGGTACAATAAAAAAACCTCACTTGCTATGCTTGCTTGTCAATTTGCAAAAAAACATTCATTCAAGCATGCTTGATTCTGTTTTTAGCTCATTGCCAAACACTCCGTGTTGCTCATTTTTGTTGTGGAGCTGGAGGGATTCGAACCCTCGTCCAAACAAGGAACCGATAAGCTTTCTACACGCTTAGTTTGTTGTTGGTTTTCGAGCAATACAAGGAAACAAACATCCTAAATAATGCCTTAGTTTCTTAATTTCATCCTGACTTCGAAACATCGTCAGAACTAACTCAAAATTGCGTGCGATCCGTAATCAGGCCGGAATTGAGTATCTCCACCTGCGAACCGTCCCGTCCCGTCACCTTGTGTCGGGATAGAGCCAATCTACTAAACTTCGATTAGGCTGCGAGAGCAAAATTATTTTCGCCAATTAAAAATGTTGTGTCAAGGATTTACGAGCTTGATCACATGGCTCGACATGCTTACTTACCCTTTCAACTTGCTGTCAAAACCGGTCAGCCCCAGATATCAAAGAACTTTAACTTCTTAATGAAGTGTGCAAATGTACTTATATAACAGTTATCTCAACTAAATATTTTAAGTATGACGCTTTTCTTAGATGAATATTGTGACACAAGGATTTCTAATAATAATGAACAAAGTCAATATTCATAGTACATTATCTAATCGTTTTCTGGTTAGTTCGAATTAAAGTTCTTGCAAAGAGGTAACACATGCTTCTCATAAAAGTCTGGTTGTTCTATTAGTTTCTGAAAATCATTAATATAGTTACTAATCCTTTTTTTGGTTTTGGTTTCAAGCAATTCGAAGTTATTGATTAATGTATTTATCTCATCTTTCTTCTCCGAAAATCTCTTAACAATTTCCTGATATTCATCTTTTGTATAGCAAATCCCAACAAACATTCGGGTTTTTACCGAGCTTATGTCTGGGTTTTGTACGTTGATGGCATATGTAGCATTCACGAATCCAGCATAATCAAAATCGTAGGGAATTGCATAAGGAAGTTCTTCGCGTAACTCATTCACTTTAATTAGTTTAACATTGTGTTGTTTGGTTATCGACCAGTCAACATTTCCAATCATATATTGAAACATAGAAAGTTGAATCATAGAAGCACTATTAATATGTCTCATTCTTAGATTTTCACTTTTAACAACGAAACTATTATTCCTACTAGCGAGTACTTCAATATCTTCTATTAGAAATGCATATCGGGTAAAGGGTTTGACATTATCTTCAGAGTCGATGTAATTCATATTTACTAAACGAACCCGAAAACTTTTTTCGGTAATTATATTGAACAGTTTATAAATTAAATATTCTCTGAGTATTGTTTGAATATAGCTTTTTGACATGTTGCAATGTGTAACAAGTTTTTGATTTTTAACTTGACTCAGATATGGATCATAACGGAACACATCCTTAAGTTTTAACTTGATAGGAGGGAAGTAACAAATCTTTTTTCTCGATACGCCTCTTGCTTTAAGGTGAATTTCTTTGTGATTTATCCCATTCTTATGGTGTAGTGTTAGTTTAGCAGGTAGTTTATCACCGTCAAACTTTTCTTTCCTGAACTTTCTAATATCAAATGTAAGTGACCAGTTAAGTAATTCGTTAGATTGGAAAATTTGAAGATCATATAATAATGAATCCCTACCTTTGTTATCATCCTGCGATAGCAGAGGATAAACAAACAGTATTATAAGTAACCCTGTAAGTTTGTATTTACTTAATATAAATATTTAAAAATGAAACTTCATATTATAATTGTCTGTGGTTAGGTGTAATCAAACCTGTCTTCCTACTAGATTAGTAAGGGTTTTACATACGATAATACATCTTCCTTCGTAATGCCATTAGTACTCAGGATAATCATGCGTTCAACAACATTATGTAATTCGCGTACATTTCCCGACCAACTAAAGTTTTTTAACTCTTCGATTGCATCGCCTGAAATAGTTACAGGAGATCGACCCTGGCCGTTACAAATATCCTCAATAAACCTATTTACAAGCAGTGGAATATCATCTTTCCTTTCACGCAAGGGTGCTACCTCAATAATAATTACGCTCAATCTATGGTATAGGTCTTCACGAAAATTTCCTTTTTCTATCTCGTGTTTAAGATTTTTATTTGTCGCTGCAATAATTCGCACATTGACATTTATTTCTTTCTCACCACCCACTCTTACAATTTTATTTTCCTGAAGGGCACGTAACACTTTCGCCTGAGCATTCAGGCTCATATCACCGATTTCATCAAGAAAAAGAGTGCCACCGTGCGCTAGTTCGAAGTCACCTTTACGCTGTTTTATGGCTGAAGTGAAGGAACCTTTCTCATGTCCAAATAGTTGACTTTCAATCAACTCGGCTGGGATAGCAGCACAATTTACTTCTATAAATGGAGATTTTGCCCGATTGCTTTGCTCATGTATTTGACGGGCCACAAGTTCTTTACCCGATCCGTTCTCACCTGTTATCAATACCCTTGCCGTAGTTGGTGCAACTTTTTTTATCATTTCCCTTAGTGAAATGATAGATTCTGATTCCCCAACAATTTCATATCTATAATTTGCTTCTTTTTTAAGTTGAGTAGCTTGCAATACAAGTTCTTTCTTATCAACAGCATTTCTTACTGAAATTAACAAGCGGTTCAAATCAGGAGGTTTTGCAATAAAATCATAAGCACCTTTTTTAATGGCCTCTACTGCAGTGTCAATAGTACCATGCCCGGAGATCATAATTACAGGTATGTCGCTGAAACTCATAAGTTTGTCAAGTACTTCAAGACCATCCATTTCGGGCATTTTTATATCGAGCATTATTACGTCATAGCTATTATCTTTAACCAAATCAATTGCATCAATACCATTAGATGCTAAATCAACTTTATGTTTTTCAAATTCCAGTATGTCTTTTAATGTTCTCCTAATACTACTTTCATCGTCAACAACAAGTATGTGTGCCATTAAAGTTTTTTTATAGTTGATTGTACTTATTTAAACTTTTGATCAAAAATATGATCTATTGCCAGAGATGGATCCTAAAAATATACCTCCTTCAAAAAAACAAAGATAGTGAATAAGATGTAAGGCATGTTTTTTGCACAAAGTCATACGTATTTAATAGTACAGATAACAGTCGGATTGAATATTATCTTTGCAAATTAGAGGTTTACGTAGCTTATAATCTTACTTAATTAATTGAAATATCCGTAAACTTTTCTAATATAATTATTGTCTATAGTTAATTATGAAAGAAAATTCAGCCAAAGTAGTACTTATTATTTCTATCTTAATAATGTACATTGGTACTTTGTATTCTCAATCGGTTTATAATACGGATGGTAATCAACGAGAAAATGAACCCTTGTTATTTCCATGGGCAGGAGGCATGAACGCTATTCAGTATTGTGATTTAGATATGAATATGGATGGCATTGCAGATTTGCTTGCTTTCGACAGAAGGGGTAACCGCAAAATGTGTTTTATTAATAGTGGTTCAGTTGGTATAATTGATTATGAGTTTGCTCCTCAGTATTCCAAACTAATTCCTGATTTTTATGAGTGGGTGATATTTGCTGATTATAATATGGATGACAAAAACGATATTTTTACTTATTCGCCCGGTTACGCAAGTGTGATGGTTTATAAAAATATTTCTGATAACCAATTAAAGTTTGAACTCGTAGTCTATCCCTATTTGGAATCTTTTGTGGAGGGAGGTTATGTTAATCTTTTTATCTCAAGTGCTGATTATCCGGGAATTGCAGATGTTGATGATGATGGTGATCTTGATATATTGACATTTGGGGTGTTGGGATCGTTTATTGACATGCATAAAAATATGTCAATGGAGAAATATGGTAACCCCGATTCACTTGACTATGAGCATACCACATACTGTTGGGGCCATGTAGCGGAAAGTGATGAATCAAACGAGCTATATTTTGATACCTGTGTTCCGGGATACTACAAAAATGAACCTGAGATTTCAAGAAATGAAAGACATACAGGATCGACAATGCTATTGCATGATCTTGATGATAATGGATTGATTGATTTATTGTTAAGTGATGTTGATTATCCCGGAATGTCAGCTTTGTATAATACCGGAACCATTGAAGATGCTAATATCTCATTTGCCGATACAGTATTTCCACAAGGAACTAACCGAGTTAATTTATTTTCGATGCCCGTGGCTAAATTTACTGATGTGAATAATGATGAATTAAAGGATTTGTTAGTTTCTACTTTTGATCCGGGTATTGTTACGTCTAATAATAAAAACAGCAATTGGCTTTATCTCAATTCCGGTACTAATTCAGATCCTGTTTTTACTTTTTCAAGATCTAATTTTCTTCAAACGGAAATGATTGACGTTGGTTCTGGTGCCTATCCTGTAATTTATGATTGGGATGGAGATGGCTTGAATGATTTGTTTATAGGAAATTATGGGTATTACGAATATTCTTATTACGATAATTATTTCTTATTTTCAGTATATTATTCACGTATAGCCTATTACAAAAATACTGGAACCTCTCAAAATCCAATACTTCAACTTTGGGATGATGACTTTGCTGGCCTTGGTAGTTTGCTAACTACAGGACTTATACCTGCATTTGATGATATTGATGGTGACGGTAATGCAGATATGCTTGTGGGCAATAGTGAGGGTAAAATTATTTATGTGAGATATAACAAAACCGATGATGCTTTTGAAATTATTGATGAGAGCTATTTAAATATTGATGTGGGTGAATACAGTGCGCCCCAGTTATTTGATTTGAATAAGGATGGCCTTAAAGATATGATAGTTGGTGAAAAAGGCGGTAATATTAATTATTATCAAAACTTTGGAAGCACAGGTAATCCGGATTTTGTTTTAGTTACAGACAGCCTTGGCAAGATTAATATAACAGATTATTCAGTTTCATGGGACGGTTATAGTGTTCCATCTTTTTTTAGAGATAATGGCCAGAATACTGGATTGATAGTTGGGTCTGAGCAAGGTATGATTTACTATTTTACTAATATCGACGATAATCTGAATGGGAAATTCACCGAGTCAGATCAGCTTAATAACCTTCTGGATACTATTGATGTTGATTTCGACAGGGGAATGCGAACAGGAGCTACTATTGTTGATTTATTTTCAGGTGATAAACTGGAAATGATAGTAGGAAATTATTCCGGTGGGCTTGAATATTTTAATGGCAAGGCAGATGTATTGTCGGATATTAGTGACTATACAAAGAAAGAAACTGTAAAGATTTATCCAAATCCAGCAAGTAATGAAATAAGTATGAATTTTCCTGAAAAATCAGGAGTGGTTATAATTACATTATACAATATTGATGGTGTTGAAATAATGTCAAAGACTTTAAATGTCCAGAATAATTTTGCTTCCTTCAGTATTTCTGAAATAGAAAATGGAGTTTATTTACTTAAATCAAAAATCCGGCAAAAAATATACAAGGATAAACTTATTGTGGTGAAATAAAAAGCACCGCAAACTTTTAGTTAGCGGTGCTTCTCTATTAGAATTAATTATTCTGCTATTTCAAACTATTTCACAATAATCTTTTTTACTTTGCCATATTGTGATGTGCCTAGTCTAACTATATAAGCACCAGGTTGTGCATATGATAAATCAAGGTCATAAACATACTTGCCATTGATATTCTCAATTCTGTTCTCTATTAATTTCTGGCCTAATACATTATGCAAATTGATAATCAATGTTTCTATAGTTTTTGTAGTTTGTAGCGAAACCTCATATCTGTTATTTCCTAAAGATTTAACTACCATTTCATCATTGTACAATGGTATATCTTCAATACCAATATATAATACGACATTTGCTGTGTAATCCTCAGTCTCTCCGTAGGTTGTCCCCTGACAAGCGTTTTCAGGCACTGGTGCGTTCCAATTTGATTTTGCTCTCATTATATGCTGGCCTGTATTAACTCCATCGGGAATTGTTAAATCCATAGTTTCTGTATAGAAACCAGCACCTTGCCCGTCTGCAATAACGTAGTTATCCACCACCACTTCAGTGTCTTCAAAAACAAAATTGTCATTAAAGTCAATCCATACTGTTATATACTGACTCCCATAATGTGTGGTAACAGTCAAATCGTTGATAGTATTATTAGCTAATTCGGCCGAAAGATTTGTATAATCAGCATAACCACCTGGTGAACAACCAGTGACATTATTAATCGCTTCTAATTCAAACAAATAAAAACCATCACCGTCAGAGCAATTAGCATTTGGCTGACACATACTGTGCATAATAGTAACGGAAGAAGTGTCATTATTGAGATCAGCATCATCAGGCAAAGAAGTGTATGATGATAAATTATAAGTACCTAATGCAGAAAAATCACCAGTTTGAGAAAACGTATAGGTAACTGGAATATTTAAATTCAAGGGACCTGGCACCTGTTCAGTGACTATATTTCCATCTAAGTTATATGTAACATCAAAATTATTTTGTTCGGCATAACCAAAATTTCTAAGTGTCACTGTTATGTCTTCATCATCTGATAATCCAGTTCCTGAAACAGGAGAGTTTATATCAGTAACTCCTATGTCATTAGGGAATAAATGCAGGACGTTTTTCGTAATTGTGTCGTTTTGTCGCCATTCATCATTTCCAAGATCACTAAACGAAGTTATTTCATATGTTTGCCCTGGAGTACCTAAATTTGCTGTTGTTGTAAATGAATATTGTACTGATTCACCAGAGGATAGTGTATCATTCAAAATTTCGGCAACAACAGCACCTCCATCAATCTGATAATTAACAGGTATATCAGATTGGTCATCTTCTCCATAATTAAAAACTGTAATTGTAATTATCTCTGAATCGGATAATTCACCATCATTGGGTTCGTTAATATTATTAACGCCAACATCATTGGCGTAATCTGAAGCAATTTGAAATACACCTACAACATCCGTTCTTTGGCTATTCACAAAATATTCTGCTATATGCCAAAAAGTTTTGTCGTTAACTGGATCAACAGATAACTGGACATAATCAGCCAATCTGAGTGATGGATTATTTGATGTACTTTGGGCTATAAGTGTCTCATCAATAGTCATCTGACCAAGTGGGTCACCAGCATATCTTCCAGTATAATAAATAGCAATCTTTTCGGTTTCGTTACAGGTTGTGTATCCCATACCAATATTTCCTTGTCCATCCATTACCATACTTCCTGAGAATGCATGTTTGTCATTGTAAGGAGATAAATATGTTCCTTCCTGGTAAATAGTCCATGGGTCGCCATCTGTGTCCTGACGAAGTTCATACCATCGAATACCGGCAAGTTCGTCACCCGACCCATCAGTATCTATAACAAAGTTGAAAATTGCAGAATTATAACTTGGATATCTTCTGTATTGAGCCTGGTTCATTATTGTTGCCTGAAGGACATCCTGGTCAGGACCACTTGGTTGAGGAACATTTGAAAAAGATCCACCATCAAATACAGATATATATGGAGTAGTAATTATTACAACGGGTGCAGAAATAGTTGAATTAGCTATAGTGTCCCAGTCAACATTTACTGTCCAAAGTTTTATATGATCAGTTGAAACTCCACTCCACGCATCATCCTGCATGTAAACTACAGTGGCATCTCCAGGAGGAGGGAGATCATTATTAGTAACATTGAAAAATTGTGGGCTATAAAATCCAGATGTTGTGATCCCGGTTAAAGGAAAGCCGACAAACTGTGCAGAATTACCTAGTAACATTTCTGTACGTTCTACAGCAAACACTTTATCATTAGCATTAATATTTGCTGTTACGTAATATCCATCCGACCATACTGAGAATTTCGTGTAATCAGGAAAAGAGCCTGTACCAAACCCGGTTGTGTAAATATACCATCCATCATTTACTGGATCAGGGCCCTGGCAAACCGCAACGTTAAATCCGTTTGGGCTACTATCAAATTCGGTAATAACAAAACGATCTGCTTCCGCGTCATAAAATACAATTGGATCACCAATAGCATTACCGGGAAATAGTGTTGCTAAAGAAGCAGCATCAGTTAATGGATTACCATCTTTATCAAAAATTCTGAAACCAATATTCCATGCAGCCACGAAATGGTTAGGTCCAACAGCTCCTGTTGGATCGGATGGTGTATAACTCGATATATTAGCATCAAACACCAAAATAGGATCTTTTCCTTCATGTTTAATAGCAGATTCTTGATTCTGAACCAAAGCATCATCTCCTTTAGGAAGTCCTTTTCCAGGAACATTCATGTTTGCACCTCTTCTCTTAGGAGGACCTAATTTTGGTGCTTCGTTGGGATCAATTCCAATAAATGTTCCATCTTTTACCTGTTGAGCCAAGCTGGGGACAATAATAGGTTTTTCAAGTTTTCCATAAGAGCTAGCCTTAACCGCTTCAGCATTTTGTGAGTGCAGGTTTGGCGTAATAGATACGAGGATGATGAAAATGATCAGTGTAGAAACTTTTTTCATGGTTCAGATATTAAATAAAGATTGCAACAAGTTGATACTTAGTATAGTGTATATAAAGTAATTTAATGCCAGCAAAGCAGAATCTATTTGTAACTGATTCCAAGAATTCCAAAAAGATTATTCAAGAAATAACTTACCGGGCAAAGATAATTTTATTTTTTTACAATTTTTAATATACTAATCAGTTCACCATTTCTTATTATAAGCGAATAAATTCCTTTAGGAAATTGCTGCATATTAATTAACTCTTCATTCCTGTAAGTTGTGTAATTCAGCATCCGTTTGCCACCCATGTTATTCATAGTTAAGATTCTGCTTTTTGCATCCGGAAAAACAATAAGTAAGTTGTTTGTAACAGGGTTTGGATAAATAACTATTACCTCAGATTCGTTTTCTCCAATATCTACAGGAATAAGTATATAGTCGGTTTTAACTTCTGTAGTAGTACCACCTGGTCCCGTAACAGTTAGAGAAACAGAAAAATTTCCAGGTGTTAAATACTCATGTGATGGATTTTGATTAGACGATGATCCACTATCACCAAAATCCCAACTCCAAGTATCAATATCCCCAGTTGATAAGTCAGTAAAACTAACTAATAAAGGTGCTTCACCAGTTGTTGGTGTACCAATAAAATTAGCAATCGGTGCATTTACAAAAACCGAGATATAATCTACTTTTATCATATCATCACTACCGCCAGGTCCTCCTACGGTCAATGAAACATCATAGGTGCCTGCATCAGTATAAGTGTAAACAGGCGACTGAAGAAATGAAGTGCCACCATCACCAAAGTCCCACACCCACGAATCAACACTATCAACTGATAAATCAGTAAAAGTGACTTCTAAAGGAGCGTTTCCTGTTGTTGGCGTTCCTTCAAAGTCAGCAGTAGGTTCAGGATAGCTTGCAGTTATATAATTTGTTTTAACCAAAGTGTCACTTCCTCCTGGCCCTGTAACTGTAAGAGTAACAGAATAATCACCAGGGTTTACATATTCATGTGATGGATTTTGATCAGTAGAAGTTCCACTATCTCCAAAATCCCATAACCATGTATTAACAGTATCAACGGATAAGTCAGTGAATGCAACCATAAGAGGAGCATCTCCGGTTTGGGGTGTACCTTCAAAGTCGGCGGTAGGAGCAGGGTAGGTTGCAGTAATATAATTGGTTTTTAAAAGGGTATCACTACCACCCGGACCTGAAATGGTTAGAGTAACAGAAAAGTCACCTGGGTTAATATAGTCATGTGATGGGTTTTGAACAATAGAAGTATCACCATCACCAAAATCCCAATGCCAGGTATTGACACTATCAATAGATAAATCAGTGAATGCTACCGTTAAAGGAATATCACCTGCAGTGGGTGTTCCTTCAAAGTCGGCAGTAGGGGCAGGGTAGGTTGCGGTGATGTAATTGGTTTTAACAAGAGTATCACTACCACCTGGGCCTGTAACTATAAGTGTAACAGAATAATCACCAGGATCTACATATTCATGTGATGGATTTTGGTTGGTGGATGTCCCAGTATCTCCAAAATCCCATAACCATGTATTAACGGTATCTACCGATAAATCAGTGAATGCTACTGTAAGTGGCGCATCACCTGTTGTTGGTGTTCCATCAAAGTCGGCAGTAGGGACTGGGTATGCTGAATACAAGTCGGATTCCCATAGCCCCCGTCCGTAGGTTGCTGCTCTTATCAAACTATTGGTAGTTGTAACATCGTCATAATAAATATCAAGTTCTGTAACTACTACATTAGGCATGTCGTCATAAAAAGGAGTCCAGTTTGCTCCACCAAGTTTGAGATAAACACCTACATCTGTTGCAGCATAAAGCTCAACAAGAGATGTATTCTGTCGGTTTTGGATCACACAATTAGTGGGTAAGCTTGGTAAACCAGCTGAAATATCTGTCCATGTTGAACCACCATTGGTAGATTCAAAAACACAATTACTGTTAAATTCTCCCATTGAGACCCAAATTGTATTTGGATCATCATTTTTTACACTAATATATGTTATGTTAGATGACCCTATAGGTAACGAACCTGTAATATTTGTCCATGATGAACCTCCATTTGACGTACCATAAATTGTACCGGTTGTTGCTGCATAAATGTAACTTGAGTTGGAGGGAGCGACAGTCAAAGAACGTAAGGTGCTTCCGCCCCAAGTACTTATTTTAGTCCAGGTTCCGCCTTGGTTAGTTGATGTCCAAACATCTTGAAACCCAACAAAAAGAGTATTGCTATTATTAGGATCTTGAAGATAAGGAGTAACCCATGCGGCATTACCTGAAATACCTCCACTTATATTAGTTGAGGTTGTCCAGTGATTGGTTGTGCGATAAATTGAACCATAATAAAGCGAACCATATTGTGTATTTTCATCTGAATAATCAATTAAACATTCCATTCCATCGCCACCTATCACATCTTCCCATACAGAAGAAAGCATGGCTTTAGTACCATTGTCTTGAAGCCCTGTAATTACATCTGCCGTTGTTGTTTGTGCAACTCCTAAACGATACATCTGGCTAATAATCATCCCACTAGATAGGTAAGTCCAGTTTGAGCCTCCATCAG
>NYYH01000097.1 GCA_002686705.1 Bacteroidota bacterium | reverse complement strand
TGAACTTGCATTAGTCGACACACCACCAACAGTTACGCAGGCACCGCTTGCCATATGCAATGGAAAAGAAGATAGTATTGGTGAAATAGACAAAAAAAATACTAAAACCATAGTTAGTTTATGAGATTGTGATAAGCCAAAACAAAATATTAATAAACTAAAAACGGAGGTTATTATGAAAACATTTATTCAATTATTATGTGTAGTAGTTGTACTATTACTATTTGCAGGATGTCCTAAAGATGATGATACAGGGCCTAGCTCTGACCTGGCTACTTTTGATGTATACACAAGTCCTGGTGATCCACAAATTATTACAGCGCACCATCCTGATGGTACAGAAGTAACTTACTTTGGGGAAAAGGACAGGGATGGAAATTTGATTTCGCTCGATTCTTATTCAGTTTTATTCCCTGACGAAACGGATCCCCATTATGTAACCCTTAATGAAGAGGGTATTCCTGCTGAAGTATATGCAAATAATGGATGCGTTTTTAAATTTGTATGGGAATCTCATACTAAAGTAATAGTTACTGCAATTTCTCCTACCGGTGAAGTAGAAGTTAGATTCCCTATCGATTTTTCTGGAAAAGGGTTAAAACAAATCAGCAAACAAAAATTTAAAAATATCAGATCTGGTGGGCAACCTGAAATAGAAATTGTTTCTAAACCTACAACTAAAGAAATCGAAGGTGATATAACCACCAGCTTTCTGACTGCAAGAGTGAAAAAATGTGATGAACTTGTAACGGATGCTTATGTTGTTGTTAGAATAAATCCTTGGAATGGGGGTAATATTCCTCTAGGTAAAAGTTTAGTAGATGGTAATTATGTTACTATTGCTCCTAATATTGAAAACCCGATTACTTTTCATAGTCTATGTACATCAATAATAGGAGTACTAGATAAAGCTGGTCCTTATATTGATGCTATAGATCCAACTCAAGCTTGTTTACTCCTTGGAATAGCACTTGATGGATTAGTTGGCGGTCCGAGTGGAGAATATCTAGCGATACAAGCAATGTGCATAGGCGCATTTAAAGCCTTTAAGGGATATACTCAAACCTTAGGGCAGGAAGTTGGTACTAAAGGGAAAAGCATTGCCGAATATATGTGCGATCATATTTCTAAAGAAATCCAAAATCCTCCAACTGCTTCATTATATCAAGCAAGAGCTATCGCTCTGGTTCCAAGTGAAAAGGTAGGAGCTGGAGGATTGAAAACCTTTACTCCTGGAGAATCACTTCACTGGGATATTACAATTTCAGGTGAAAAGAAAATTAAAAATTTCAAAACGAGTCCATTTAATCCTGCTCCAGGACAGGGTTATACTATTTCGGCAAATATTTATTGCCCTGAAATCACAGGAACAGACGTTACAATTAAAATTGTTGGTACTGATGGTTATACAAACTCTAAAACAGTAACTTTAACTAAAACCGAGGAGGTTTCACTATATGTACCTGGTGCTGAAGAAGGTGTGAATGATAAAATCACAATCACTGTTGAGGACGGACCAACGAAAAATATAGGAATCATATTTTAAAACTGATTGAATTATATACCTTACTAAAAAGGCTACCTCAGGATTATTTGGGCTAGCCTTTTTTTAATTTTTAGTAGTTATAATCAATGTGATATCACATCATCTCCATCAATTTCAAAAAACTTTCCTTTTTTCGTCTTGATAGTGGTAGCATTGAGGTATCCTTCATTCTTACGGAACCACCTTCGGTTTTATCGTAATAGTCGATGTACTTAATGTTTATCAGGTGGGATTGATGTATCCTGAAAAAACCAAGTCCATCAAGCAAAATCTCGTAATCCTTAAGGTTTTTTGAGATCAATATTTTTTTTGTCTATTTCACCAATACTATCTTCTTGTTTATTGCATATTGGCTAGTTTCAACTCTACACGAGAATATTCCACTACTAACTTCCTGTCCGGTTTCATCTCTTCCATCCCAAGCAACAGCATGGTAACCTGCCTGTTGATTTTGAGCGATAAGTGTTTTTATCTTTTTTCCAGATAGGTCGTAAATAACAATTGTAATATAATCATGATTTGATAATCCATAATGTATTTCAGTAGTATAACTAAATGGATTAGGATAATTTTGAAGAACAATCAAACCCTTAGTGATTAAAGAATTTTCTTCAACACCAAGTGTAGCATTTGGAAATACATTGAATATACCGCCTAAATTTACTGTAAATAATGGGTTCAAAGTAATTGAATTACCCGATCTAAAAGTCACATCTCCAGTGCTTGAGATTGTGAAGTCGCTAGCAGTTATGGAGTTCGTTGCTTCATATGATGTTGTAGTTGTGATTGTCATATTCTGTAAATTCAAATCTACATGCTGAGCATTACCTTGCATTATTAGTATACCAGCAACTAGAAGTATAATTCCGAATAATCGTTTAATTATTACCATTTTTTGCCTCCTTTCTACTTTTTAGTTGATTTTTACTGGATACGTGATTCTAATTCCTCGATCTTTTTCTGTTGATCCTGTACTATTTTAGTTAGAAGTGCAACAACATCCATCGAACTCATGCTCTTTCTGTCTTTAGTTGCTACAAGATCAGGTACATCTTCAGCTATGAATCCTAAATATTCCTCATCTTTTTCTGTCTTATAATTATACTTCTTTGGAGATAATTCATACAATGCCTCTAATGCTTCTTCAACGGTTAAATCCTGAATATTTTCTTTTAAGTCTCTTGAACTTGCATTAGTCCACACACCACCAACAGTTACGCAGGCACCGCTTGCCATATGCAATGGAAAAGAAGGTATTGTCTCGCTGCCGATTCCTACATAGTTGCCATCTTGATTCAGTATTAATGGTGTGTTTGAATCAATGTGAAAATCCCCACCCGGTTTACCATATATATTTAGAACAGAACTTGCATTTGTGATGCGAAAACCATCTTTGGCTCCCCAAACCCATTGTCTGATATGAATTGTAGCTTCTGGATTAGCTATTCCAAAACCGTTGTAGCCTTCCCAATCAAAAAATACAGTAGGTCCGTAGCCGGAACCTTGAAAGTAAAACCTACCCGGATATGGTCCATTGATACCTGTATACCATTGACCTTCCCATCCTCCTGAACCGTCGGCTGTTTTGTATTGTATCAAGGATTGATTACTTGTTGATTCAAGTTTTAGCATAGGATTACCTGAATCTCTTTGACCTTTAATGTATAGTGGGAAGTCCTGTTGTGAGGATCCATTCCCTATCCCAATAAGAGACTCATTACCAAAACTGCCAATAGTTAATCTAGGTTCTCCATTTTGGTAGAATACAAGATTTCCACGGGTATTCTCAACAGCCATAAACGAACCAGAAGTGGGAATTGTAAAATTTCCACCATGCAAACCGAAATAAGAATCGGTTAAGATGCCACCACCCGTAACATGGAGTTTGGAAGAGGCACTCCAACTGCCAATTGCAACATTTCCATCATTCGTCACATGAATAGCTGGATCCTGTCCGAACATGAAAATACTCATTAATAATACCATCATTAAAATTGTAAATTTTTTCATCTTTTTTCCTCCTACTTTGTTAATTATAGAATAATTTGGTTAGTAAACTTGAAACCAAAGATAATGTGCGTAAAAAGGAAAATTATGGTAGATGAATAAGCGGTAAGGATTAATTTAAATTCTACATCTCTGAACCCAAATTCGGTAAGAGTAAAATAGGAATCCAGTAAAAACCTGGAATAAATTGATAAATAGGGAGTTGGATCTATAAGTGAACCTCCAGGAGTTTTGACGTTGTTTTTGGCACAAGTTCAATCTGGCTTATTAATGCAGGCACAATTACTGCTTCACCAACATCAATCTTAATTTCTCCTTCATCCCAAACAAGGATTGTATTTCCTTCAATCCCAATGTAAATTACAAATGAGTCCAGAGCCTCCAAGTCTTTATAGATGGTTTTATTAAAATCCACAATGTTTGTGGTAAACTTATCACATTTTACTACTTCATTTGTTTTATTTACTTCAGACTTATACTGAGTACGATATGAGTCATACTTTTTAAAGTTGATTGCATCAAGTGCTTCTTCAGTATGTAGTTGCCGAGAATCTCCTTTATCGTCAACTCTGTCCCAATCAAAAATTCTATAAGTAATATCAGAAGTTTGTTGAATTTCAGCTAATAGTATCCCAGGACCAAGAGCATGTACTCTTCCGGCAGGCATAAAAAAGGCATCTCCCTTTTTTATGTTTTCATAATTAAGGATTTCTTTAAGAGTACCATTATTGAGATGCTTCAGATAAGTTTCTTTATCCATTTCCCGATTAAAACCGCTTATCAACTGTGTATTATCATCTGCCCCAAGCGTAAACCACATTTCGGTTTTCCCCTGGCCTATTTTCCTTTTAGCGGCTAGTCTATCATCAGGATGAACCTGTACCGAAAGCCAGTCGTTCGCATCAATAAATTTTATAAGTAATGGAAATTCATCACCAAATTTATCAAAAACTTTTTCTCCAACAAGATCGCCCATATAAACTTCCACAAGTTCGTTTAGCTCATTATCTTTAAGGAAGCCATTTTCTACAACTGACTGGTTATCCTTAACTCCTGAAATCACCCAGACTTCACCACAGTTTGGAAGTTCACCGTAATCCAATCCTAACTCGTTTTTAATCTTCTGCCCACCCCAAATTTTATCTTTAAAGATCGGTTTAAATTTTAATGGATACAGCGAATTCATAATTGATCTGATTTTATTCAATACAGCAAAATTAGCTATTTTTGGTACGGCAACCTTAAAGCAGATTATTAATGAAAGAAAACAGAAGAAATTTTATTAAAACTGCAGCTATTGCAGGAGCAGGATTAACAGTTCTGCCACATGTCGCATTTGGAAAAAAGCGTTCAGATACAAAAGTTAGACTTGGTTTTATTGGTCTTGGTTTACGAGGTTCGGTACATTTAGCCAATGCGCTTAAAAGGAATGATATTGAAGTTACAGCTTTGTGCGATATTGATCCAGTACGAATAAACATTGCTCAGGATGAGCTTCGAAATTCTAGTTATCCAAAAGCTAAAGTTTTTGATAATGGGGATTATGACTATCGTAACCTTCTTGATAAAAAAGATGTTGACGCAGTTATTATTTCAACGCCTTGGTTATGGCATGCACCTATGACCGTTGATGCCATGAAGGCAGGAAAATATGCTGGCACAGAGACTAGTGGTGTTACATCTCTCGAAGAGTGCTGGGATATTGTTAATACGCACGAAGAAACCGGAACTCATATGATGATCCTGGAAAATGTTAATTATCGCAGAGATGTTATGGCTGTATTAAATATGGTACGCCAAAATGTGTTTGGAGAACTTATCCATTTTCGCTGTGGTTATCAGCATGACTTACGCGCAGTTAAATTTAATAACGGCTTGCAACCTTACGGTGGAGGCGTGTTGTTTGGAGAAAAGGCGGCCTCGGAAGCTAAATGGCGTACCTTGCATAGTCTTAAGCGTAATGCCGATTTGTATCCCTCACATGGAATTGGACCAGTTGCTGCTTATGATAATATAAATAGAGGAAACCGATTTGTATCACTTACTTCTCATGCCACAAAATCGAGAGGTCTACATGATTATATTGTTAAAGAAGGTGGCCCTGATAATCCAAATGCAAAATTGCGATGGAAGTTGGGAGACATTGTTACAACTACAATTGATACAGCTAATGGCGAAACAATTATTGTAACGCATGATACTAATTTGCCACGTCCATATTCTCTTGGTTTCAGGGTGCAGGGTACCAAAGGTCTGTGGGAAGTTGACGGAAACAGAATCTATATTGAAGGAATATCAGATCCGCATAGATGGGATGATGCTACTGAATGGTTACAAAAATATGACCATCCATTGTGGAAAAAATATGAAGACAGGGCAGTAGGAGCAGGACATGGTGGCATGGATTTTTTCGTGCTTAATGCTTTTATTGAAAGTGTGAAGAATAATGTGGCTCCTCCACTTGATGCTTACGATGCTGCGACATGGAGTGCAATTACTCCACTATCAGAAGTGTCAATCACAAATAATGGTGAGGTTCAGGATTTCCCAGATTTTACTCGTGCCCAATGGATAAAAAGAAAGCCATATGATTGGATGAAAGATACTTATTGATTTAATGGCTTCCCCTTGTCTTCTTTGAGAAAAGTCAGTACATGATTGGAAAAATCATAAGGATATTGATACATTAATCCATGTCCACCTCCCGGAAGGATGAGTATTTCTGAGTTCTCTATAAGAGGTTTCATTATTAGTGTATTTTTCCATGGTGTGCAAATATCCTGATCTCCCGTAATCAACAATGTCTGTTTATTAAAACTGCCAAGTCTGTCAGTTGTGCCACCACCTTCTGTGAACCAATTCCTACAGGCAATGTCTTGCCGTTTTACTATATTGCTATCTGCCTCTGGGAAATCTTGCGGAAAATATGCTAGTGCATCAGGTCGTTCCAGCCAGTTTTCAGGAAATAATACTGACAAAATAACTGTGTCTGATGCATTGGGGTCTGATAGTATAGCCATTACAGCAGAATCAGGCTGTATTGTGATATCATCACCACAATCAGCTGCATAAAGGATTACTTTATTTACCTTTTCGGGATAATTCAATGCAAGCTCTTGGGCAATATACGTCCCCATAGACCAAGCCATTACATGAGCTATTGAAATATCCAAAGCATTCATAAGGTTTGCGGCATCCTGTGCAAAAAGCTTCATGCTAAAAGCAGTTGTATCATTTATTATTGTTGAATATCCCATCCCACGGTTTTCGAAAATAATCACTTTGTAATGGTTAGCCAATTCGTATAATACTACCTCCGGCCATATGTCCATAACTCCGGTAAACCCCATACAAAGTAATAATGGGTATCCTACTCCAACAGTACGGTATGCCATATTTACATCGCCGATAACTATATATTGAACTTCACTAATTTGTGGAGATACTACCGTATTATCATCCTTCTTATTGCAAGATATAAGTAGCAATTGAGTGATAATAAGAAAGAATAGGAGCCTTGAAATATTATTCATGAGTCAGGGTTATAAATCAAGAAATGAATTTCATGACAAATGTATAAAACAAATCAATTGAAACCCAGAAAGATACTATCAAAAGTAAACCTTAGTGAAGTTATTTAACAATCAACTTTTTACTTTCACTTATTCCATCGAAAGCAAGGTTAACCAAATAGGTTCCGCTTGACATTTCTGGAAGTTTAATGCTGTAGTTAATATTTTCAGAATGGCACTCAATTTGATCAGTATAAATAATCCTGCCACTAAGGTCAGTAATTGTTAATGATAAAGGACCTTCAATTTTTAAATCTGCCGAAATTGTAATATTATCAACTGCAGGATTTGGGTAAATATTAAATGTACTTTCTGTAAACGGATTATCCACAATCCCAACATAAATATCTTCCAAATATTCGGCAGTAAATAAGCCACGGCCATGTGTTGCTGCTAGTACAATATCATCTCCATTACGAAGTTTCAGCATATCAATACGAACGTTTGCCATTCCATCTACAGATGGAGCCCACTCAGTATCGTCTTCATTAAGTGTGTTCGTCCACCAAACCCCAATTTCTGTAGCCAATATTGCTTGCCCGTTGTTATCAGGATGAAATAAAGCCCAACGAATTGGCATATCAGGCAGGTTTGATTCTTTTTCCTCCCAGGTTGCGCCACCATCTTTTGTTAACCAAACAGAAGAAACACCATAATTAGAGAATGTAACTAAAAGATTATCTTCACTTTCCCCAATAGCAACACATGAAAGGTTTGCTGTTGGAAATTGCGTACTTCCAATTTCGATTGTTTCAGGTTCACTTTCTGCATTTGTCACTTTGTATAACCTTCCAGATTGTGTTCCTACAAATAATGTAGAAGTTCCAATCGGTGAAAAGCGTGAATAAGTAACATGAGAAAAAGGCACAAATGTACCTGTTCCAAGCTGAACCATTTGAGTAACTACATTATAAGGAATATTGCTTGCCTTCAAAAGTCTATTGCTGTTTCCACCAAAAAAATCAACTGCATTTGAATAAAGAATGTTTTCTTTATAATCGTAATCTGCAGGGCTAATAAATGTTCCTGAATATCCACCAAAATTATCTACGGCAGTATCACCGTAATATGATGTGTAGTTATTATAATAAACAGACGTAATATATATATTTGATTCATTTTGATCCCAAAAACAATAAGCTCCATCCCCACCATCAATCATATCGTCAATATCCAATGGTTGACCCTTGTGCAGTAAGGTACCATTGTCTTGTAAACCTCCAAGATAACGTTGAGAAAAAGGTGTGGGTTTTATGGCGCAAGTATAAAACTGTAATGTATTATACCCTTGGTTTCGTTCAATAAACACAGGCTGTGAATAGTTAGCAGTATTTGTTAAAAACACTCCGCCATCACATGAAAAAATAGCAGTTGTATTCGAACCAGGTTGAAACTGAATATTATGCTGATCAGCATGAACATAATCATCACCTCCTCCATAATACATTAATGACCAATCGGAAATTCTATTCCAGTTTGTACCAGAGTTTGAAGATTTATACAAATCAAGTCCGCCAGTATATAATGTAGTGGGGTCAATAGGATCTACTTTGAGCACAAATGCGTGCCATGCTAATGTTGACCAATCAGGGTTTGGATAACTGATTTGGTTCCAATTAGTACCTCCATTATCTGATTTTGCCATATACCTTCCTCTGTAATAAACAAATCCATTGTTATAACCGGCAGCAAATTGTGCATAGATCACATCAGGATTGGAAGGCGAGCTAGCTACAAGAGTACGGGCAGGTATATTATAATATGATTCATTTGAAATAACATCATTATAATGATCATATATTGTCCAGCTTTCGGGTAGTCCGGTGTCAGAATATAATATGGTTGCACCACCCTGCTTGTCAAGGTTTTCCATTGTTCCTACTAAAATTCTTCCATTAGCAGTAATTTCAATATCGGCAGGTGTAAAAGGTTTATTTGAAAGAGTTTCGGGGATTAATGGTAGTACTTGCTCCCATGTATCACCACCATCATCTGATCGAAATAAGCCATCAGATGGATCACTTTCATGATCTTCGCCCATATATGTTCCAGACGCAACGCAGGCATAAATTACACTTGTGCCATTTTCATCTTTAACAGCGATGTCGGTAATATAATCAAAACCATCTGTACTAGCCATTAAGTTCCAAGTAGATCCACCATCATTAGTAGTATAAATACCTGCACCTAAACCAGATGATGCTCGGTAAATAATCCTCGCGGTTTGTGCCTCGCCTGTTCCAATATAGAATGTTTGTGTATTATTTGGATCATAGGTTATACAACTAATGGCAAGGTTACTCCAAAAGTCACCAACGGGAATCCAGTCGTCGTTTATATTTGTTATGTCGTTCACGTACCACAAACCACCTGTAACACCACCAGCCCAAACTTTTTTATTGTCGGAATCATTTGGATCGAACATTAGAGCACGTGTACGTCCTCCCATATTTGCTCCTGTACTTTCCCAATCCATTTCTATGCTAATATTTCTGGTTGCTAGTTGCTCAACTTGTAGCGCTTTAGTTTGCTTATAAGCATCAAGCAATCTATCTGTTGGTACTTCACCAGTGGCAGGATCAGCTGTCATAATATACTCTTGGAAAGCAGCCATGTCTGGCTGGTCAGGTGATTTGAGTTCCTCTTTGTCTATTTCAATTTGTCCCTTTAGAGTGCTTGCTTTTTGGAGGATGCTATTCTCGTATCGAGTTCTTGTGTCAGTTTGTTGAATCATTATTGTGTATCCTCCAAACAGCACCAGGAAGAAGGTTATTACAATACTTGAAAAAGTAACTTTTTGCATCTTAGTTTGGTTTTAATTTTGATGGTGTAAAGATAGACAATGTGTTAGTTTATTTGGTTGTCCAAGCAAGGTTTTTGAATTTGCGCCAAATGTTGTCATCCTAGCAGGTTTTTTCCAACCCAATGGGTTGCAACATGATTCTTCATTACATCAAATTATTTGATTCAAAAAAAGTAATTTAGACAGATTCTAGCATCAATAATTGGTCTAAATTTATTAATTTTGAACCTTTTGATCATAGACATAATAAACACAAATATGACCTACGAAGAAAGATTACAAAATGTATCGGTACTTGGTGCCGCAGGTAAAATGGGTAGCGGAATATTGCTGCTAACTGCAGTTGAAATGGCCGACCTAAGCATGAAGCCTGAAAACAAGGATAAGTCATTTGTCTTAAATGCAATTGATGTATCGCCTGCAGGCTTGGCAGGGTTGATGAAATATCTACGTGAACAAATACGTAAAGTTGCTGAGAGAAAAACTGTACAACTGCGTAAAGTTTATGCTGACCGTGATGATCTTATTGAGAATTACGATATCATTGATGAGTATATTTTTGATGTAATGAATGTAATCAGACCTGTTACTAATATGTCAGCAGCTTATGATTCCAACTTGATCTTTGAAGCTGTAAGCGAGAACAGGGCTTTAAAAGTAAAATTACTGTCGGATATTGATCGTAATAATAAAAATAACCCATGGTATTTTACTAATACATCATCGGTCCCAATAAGTCTTATTGAAAGCGAAGCTGGAATTGATGGACGTGTAATCGGATTCCATTTTTATAATCCGCCGGCAGTACAGCGTTTAGTTGAGTTGATTAAAACTAACAACACGAAAGAAGAAGTTGTTGAGTTTGCCCATTTGTTTGCTAAAAATCTCAGAAAAATAATTGTTCCTTCTAATGATTTTGCAGGATTTATAGGAAACGGACATTTTATGCGTGATGCTCTTCATGGCATGAAAGAAGCTGAAGCTCTTGCTGCTGAAAAAAATATCCCGTTATATCAGGCAATTTACATGATAAACAAAGTCACACAGGATTATCTTGTGCGACCAATGGGAATATTTCAACTTGTTGATTATGTAGGTATTGATGTGGTTCAGTTCATACTTAATGTGATGAATCCGTTTGTAAGTGACGAAGACCTTCATAGTGATCTTCTTGACAAGATGATACTTCAGGGAGTTAAGGGTGGACAGAAATCTAGTGGTGCACAAAAGGATGGTTTCCTTAAATACAAAGGATCTAGAGTAACCTCAGTATGGGATATTCATAAGCAAACTTATGTTGATATTGATGAGTTTAAAGATGAGTGTGACGACATGCTAGGAACTCTTCCCGACTCAGCGGTTGCATGGAAGTCTATTCTAAGAAATAAAAAGAAAGGTGATCTGTTGGCTTCATTCTTTAACGATCTTAAATCGTCGGATGCTTTGGGTGCACTTACGGCAGTAAAATATGGACGTCGCTCAAAGGAAATTGGTGAAAAGCTTGTAGCTGATGAGGTCGCTAACGAAATTGACCATGTTAACACGGTTATGCTTACAGGCTTTTTTCATGCTTATGGCCCGGTAAATAACTTCTTTGATTAACTCTTAAATTCAGAAAAATGAGAAAAAAAGTATATATGACAGGCGGTTACAACACCGTATCGATGGGAACAGGACGCAATGAGTTTCATCCTAAGAAACCTCGCCCTGATTTGGAACATTATATCAAAGAAGCCGGACAGGGAACACTTAAGCAAATTGGCGGTGCTGACAATGTTGACGAAACTGTAATCGGAAATTTTATGGCTGCACGCTTCAACAAACAAGCTCATCTCACAGGCTTTGCACCAATAATTGATGATGGTCTTCAATGGAAGCCTGCTATTAGTGTTGAAGGTGCATGTGGTTCAGGCGGACTAGCACTTATGAGTGGGATAAAATCGGTATTAGCCGAAACAGCTAATGTAGTATTATCACTTGGTGTTGAAGTTCAAAATACTGTTAAAGCAATTTACGGTGCTGATATTCTGGCTGGTGCCGGATGGTATAAAAATCGTAAAAACGGACATGCATATTTCTTTCCAGGACAATTTAGTAACAGGGCAGGGGCATACTACGAAAAAGTTGGTTATGATCGTGCTCGTGCCGGCATGAAGAGATGGTTTCGTAATGCTATGGAAAATGCACGGTTGGATGAAACAGCACAAGAACATCATAATAAGACTGCTGATATTGATGCATTATATGACAAAATAAAACCAAATGGTGCTGCTTTTGTTGATAACCTCAGTGTTCTTGATTGCTCAAAAGTTAGTGATGCTGCATCGGCAATAGCAATATGCTCAGAGGAGGGGCTGAAGAGAATAGGTATTGATAAAAAAAATGCTGTTGAAGTTGTTGGATTTGCACAGGTAGTTAGAAATATCACCAACGATCCAACGGACTTGACAGAACTTGAAACCATTAAAAAGGCTGCACACATGGCATTGAAAGATGCTGGAATTACTATCGATCAATTAGCTACTATTGAAACACACGATTGCTTTTCAGTAGCAGGGATTCTTACAATCGAAGCTCTTGGATTTGCTTCACCAGGTGAAGGTGCTGATTATGTGGCTGCAGGAAATACTGCCCGTGATGGTGCCATCCCAATGAACACAACAGGTGGCTTAATAGGATGGGGTCATCCAACTGGTGCCACAGGCGTTCATCAGGCTGTAACTATCTGGCAACAGCTTACCGATAAAGCCGGAAAAGCACAAATTGACATTTCAGATGACCGCCCTTACGGAATGACTATAAATATGGGTGGTGATGATGTAACTGTTATTGCAATTATTTATAAAAGGGGATAGTAAATTAATACCTAAATCTTATTTCATTTTATCGATTGCCTCTGTAATAGTTACAACTATATTTCTATTGCTACGAGGTCCGTCAAATTCACAGAAAAAAATATTCTGCCATGTTGAAAGACCTATTTTTCCATTAATAATAGGAATGGTTTCGGAAGGACCGACCAAGCCAGCTTTAAGATGAGAATCTCCATTCCCATCCTGTGCATCATGTAACCAAATACCTTTCGGTATTATTTTTTGGAAAAAATTAACCACGTCTAGTTGCACACTTTCGTCCCAGTTTTCTTGTATCATTATAGCTGCTGTAGCGCCCTGAGCATAAACGTTAACCAAACCAGTTTCAACATTTGAATGGTTCACAATTTCCTCCACTTCACGAGTGATGTCGTACAAACCTTCTCTTTTGTGTGTGCTAATTGTGATTGTGTTCATTGTTTTCTTTTTAATCAGGAATATAATTATTAGCTAGTTTAATGTATTGTTGAATCTGGTTTTTTCTCCATCTACGACCTCGACGCAACTCTTTATCCATAATCTTAGCAACAATTGGAGCAGACTCTATACTTGCTTTTGCATCGAGAATTAAAAGCTGTGTTCGACGTGCTAAAAAGTCCTCAATATTTTTGGCCATTTCATTTCGGACAGCCCAGACTATTTCACCTTTACGAATTGTATGTTCAGGATGTAATAACTCACTATATTCATGTTTCTCATTTAGGAGTTCTTCAATTTTGTTGGCATCAGAACCATAGTGACTTAAAGCACCATAGTTATGAGAATTTTTATGATACCCATGAATTTGTAGAGTACCACTTACCGATTCACTTTTAGGTAGATTCCTAAGAAGTATTGCTTGTTCAATGGCATCTTCGCCCATTCTTCTATAAGTTGTCCATTTCCCACCTGAAATTGAAATCAGTCCACTTTTTGAAATGGATATCGAATGGTCTCTGGAAATAGACGCAGTATCATTATTATTACTTTTTGTTACTAATGGGCGTAAACCTGCGAATGCACTTTTTATGTCACTTTTTTGTGGGTCTTTTGTTAAATACTTGGCAGCGTATTCTAACAAAAAAGTTATTTCACTTTCAAAAGGTATCGGTTCCAATGTGTAATTGTTTACAAATGTATCTGTTGTTCCAATTAGTGTTCTTCCTTGCCATGGCACTGCAAAAAGTACTCTTCCGTCTTGTGTGTGAGGTACCATAATTCCCGAGTCTCCAGGCAAGAAAGATTTATTAAGGACTAAATGCACTCCCTGGCTACCAGTTATAATATCCTGCGTCTGATTATCATCCATTTTTCTAACAGAATCCGTGAACACACCTGTAGCATTGATAATTACTTTTGCTTTAATATTGAAGTTTTTACCTGTATCAATATCCTGAGCCTCAATACTTGTTATACGATCATTTTCTTTAGTAAACGCTACAGCTTTAACATAATTAAGCATAGTTGCCCCTTGTTCATTAGCTGTTTGAACCAAATTAATTAATAAGCGGGCATCGTTAAACTGACCATCGTGATAAATAATTCCACCTTTGAGACCTTCGATTTCAACTGTGGGGATAGATTCAATTGTTTCCTCTTTGGAAAGAAATTTCGAGGGACCGAATCCGGCCTTTCCAGCAAGCATATCATAAATCTTAAGCCCAATACCATAAAACGGTCCTTCCCACCAATCGTATACAGGAACAATAAATGGGAGTTCGTGTACCAGGTGAGGAGCATTATTACGCATAATTCCCCTCTCTTTTAATGCCTCAAGAACTAATGAAATATTTCCCTGTTGTAAATACCGCACACCTCCATGAGCTAATTTTGTGCTTCGGCTGGAAGTTGCTTTTCCGAAATCTGACTGTTCGATTAATAAAACCTTATATCCACGTGATGCTCCTTCAAGAGCGGCACCAACACCTGTGGCTCCACCTCCGATAATAGCAATATCCCACAATGTGGTTGATGCTATTTTGATAGCAATTAGATTATCCCGTTTCATATTCTATTGCTTTTTGTGAATTTGTATTTAATCACGGTAACAATTTGTATGATGCTACGAAATACTTTTTGTTTCAAAGTTAACTTTTCTGTTTGGATAAAATCGTTTAGAATATTTGAAAATTCAGGAGTTCTTAAATATCCATAAGATTTATGTGGGTTTCGTTTCCCGTTAATTTCATAATTATTAACCACTAAAAAATCAATTGGGATAACTCTGTATTTGTTCTCCATGAAATCGTCAGTCAGTTTATAATTAAAGGCTACTCTGTCAAGAATATCGGAAAAATTATACCAGTTCTTAGTTACATTTGGAGGCGTTAACATAGTATTTTCATCGGGTAGCTTCTGTTTCTTTTCAGCGGCAATCTTACTTATTACTACTGGTAAGCCTAATGGAGAGCCTGTAGTTATAAAAGTGTGAACAGGGGTGTTAAGTGCATGAAAACTAAGGACATCGAATGCCACAATTGAGCCCATCGAATGGCTAATAAGCATAATTCGATCAGACTTATACTTTTTTAATACTTGAATCAGTCGATTTTTAATTAAGTCTTGTGCCTTACACAACCTATCATCGTCGTCAGGACAATCTTCTGTATAATAAATTTCTAAATCTTTAAAAAATTTACTTACAATGGCATCGGCTATGAATGAATAATTCAGGCTTAAATCTTTGTTCAGAAAAATACTATTAAGTTGTTTTCCTAAAAAATCAACAATCTTTTTCCGCGTATTATGGTTTTCTATAGGAAAATCGCCAGGAGCTACTACATATTTTTCTTTCAAAAAAAGTGGACTGCCTTCATCCTTTTCAGCAACACTTTGCAATTCTTCATACATTATATCGGCCCAGTAGACCAGCTCAAATTTTGGCAAAGTAGAATGATAATTGTATGTTTGTAATCCTTCAATCATTGCAAGTTTCCACCACTTTTCTAATGTTTTTTTAGGTGGTTTGTTGCCTAGCCCATGAATTCCAATTATAACATTTGCCATATTGTTGGTAATCAGTATTTCTTTAATTGTTCCGTCATCCAGTATGCTCTGTCGGTTGATAGTCCATCAATACCTTCGTTAATTAGTGACCTAGCTTTTTCCGGATCGTTAACTGTCCAAGCGTATAAGTACAATCCAGCTCCTTTAAATTTCGAAATAAAACTACTGGTAAGGAGTTTTCCTGCCCATACATTTACTCCATCAAGTTTAAGTTTTTTTACTTTGCTAATGATTCTTCTTTTATTAATCCACGCAAGCCACCATGATAACTTATAATCAAGTCCAATTAACCACAACATTCTATATTCAGGCATCAATTGTTTGGCTTTGGCTAAAGTAGTTTCGTTAAAGGCTATTAGCTCTAATTGTGTGGTACTTAGATTTGTTTGAGCTAGTTCATTTGCTAGTTGTGGGAGAATGCTTTCATCGCTTTTAATTTCGATAATCAGTTTGCAATTGGGAGGAACAGTAGCCAGCACCTCACGAAGACAGGGAATATGTTCACCTTGCCATTTTTCATCTTTATGAAAGCCAGCATTGAGAAGTTTTAATTCCTTTAGCGATGATTTTCTGATTATCTTTTTCTTTCCCGAAATTCTTAAAGTGTCTTTATCATGAATAACAACAATCTCATTATCATTGGTTAATTGAACATCAATTTCAACTGCTTGCACCTTTCTTTTCCAGGCAAGATTTATAGCAGCAAGTGTGTTCTCAGGTGCATCATACGATTCTCCTCTGTGTGCTATTATTATATTTTCTGCCATTATTTCACAGATCAATTATTCTGACAATGACCACTCTACTGCTTTTTCTGCATGTATTGTTGTAGTATCAAAAACAGGAATATCAACATCTGATTCAGATATTAACGATGGAATTTCAGTACATCCTAGTATTACTCCTTCAGCTCCCCTTTGCTCCAGGTTCTTGATTATTTGTTTATAAATTTCTCTGGAATCACTTTTAATATTACCCTTAACAAGTTCCTGATAAATTATATTGTGAACTGTTTTTCTCTCCTCATCTGTAGGAATAATTACTTCAACACCAAACCTGTTGAACAAATAATCTTTGTAAAAGTTTTTTCCCATTGTAAATTTCGTACCCAATAGACCAACTTTCTTTAAGTTTTTGTTCTTAATTTCCATGCCTGTTGCTTCTGCTATGTGAAGGAAAGGGATTGAGATATTTTCCATAATTGCAGAACTGCATAAATGCATAGTATTTGTACATAGGATAACAATATCTGCCCCTGCTAATTCCAGTTGTTTTGCTGATTCTGCCATCATTTTATCTAAAGCCAACCATTCATTTTGATGTTGTAATTTTTCAATTTCAGCAAAATCTACCGTAACCATTATGCTTTTACAAGAATGAAATCCGCCTAGAGTTTCCTTTACTTTTTTATTTATTAATTTATAATAGACTGAAGATGATTCCCAGCTCATCCCACCAATTAATCCAATAGTTTTCATGAGTTTTATTCTCTTTGTTACATTACAGTTTGAAAATGGCTTCTACGCATTCTTTACATTGATAATTTCTGCAGCAATGCTTATAGCAATCTCATCAGGCGTTTGACTATGAATAGATATTCCAATTGGGGCGTATAGCCTACTTAATTCATCATCAGTTGCACCCTCATTTTTCAACTTTTTCTTTAATCTTGATACTTTATTTTTGCTTCCCATCAAGCCAAGGTAATTAACTTTTTTATCAATAAGTGCTCTAAGAACATCAATATCGTGTTTATGATTATTTGTCATAATTACAACATAGGAGTTACTTCCATGTACAACATACTGGTCAGCTTTTTTGTAGTCTATTACAAACTTTTTGTCTGCAAACGGATTTTCATTGAACATTTTAAAGTTATTTCTGTTATCATACAAAAAAACTTTAAAACCTAATTGAGAAAATAATTTTGATAATGCAAACCCAACATGTCCTGCACCAATAATGGAGATATTGTTTTTAAAACCGATTATTTCCTTATACAACCAATCATTATTTTTACCAGAAAAGAAGAACTGAGATTCTTGAACGTCTTCTGATAAAGTAAAAGAATATTGATTTTCGGTTAAACTAAAAATACCTGATTTGTTATTATCAAGGCAGGATGTTATACGCCTTATGTTTTTCATATCAGAAGCAGATAAATGTAGAAATGCAATAGTTTGCTCACCGGAACACATCAGCCCGGAGCTATCCTCGTTACTTCCATTATGTATTTGTTTTTTAAGGAAAATATTATGTTCATTATTTCTAAGCAACTTTTTGCAATACTCCACTAGCTTGTATTCCATAGATCCTCCTCCGATAGATCCATATAATTCGTCATCACTGCTTACTGCCATGCTAAAGCCTGGTTTGCCGGGACTGCTTCCCTTGCTGTCAACAACCATCATTAAGTAAAGAGAATTTTCTTCGCTCAGTTTGTCTTCTATAAAACTCCAAATATTCATTATTTAATTAAGTAGGTTTAGTAACAACTTGTTTTTTCGGTTTTCTTTTCTAATTCAGCAATAATAGTTATTTCTTCATAAACTCGATAAACTCATTATGAGAATTAATATTGAGTAATATTGAATCATCTTGTACTTCAACTCCTTTTGTTTGGAACTTTTGCAGGACTTC
>NYYH01000061.1 GCA_002686705.1 Bacteroidota bacterium | reverse complement strand
TTCGATCTTTGAAGTGAAAATTAATTATATCGCACATCTTGATCCATTTTTCCATAAAGGAGGGGGTGAAGTTGTTTTAAGTCAATTACTTGAAACTGGAAAGGAAAGAGGACATGAATTCGGATTCCGAACATGTTCTCCTTATAATAATACTCTCTATAATGACCAAGATTTTACTTTTCTTGCAGATCTTTTCAATTGCCCAGGAAACCAACCATCATTTAGTAAAAGTGAAATATTCTCTTTTATTGAATCAGGTCCATATATTCATTTTGATAATGCTTATGTTGATATTTGTGATTTAGATTATCTACCTTGTAATGGAAATAATCAGTATATATGTCCACATAAAGGAATTAGGTCATGGAAGAGTCATGTAAAAAAGAAAACTTTATCAAAAAAATGTTTTGCGAATAATGATATTGTGAAAAAAATTTATTCTAAATCCAAAGTTAATTATTTTGTATCTCCATTACATAGATCAGTTATTAGTCGTGTACTGAACTTAGATGAAGCCGAAGGAAGAATATTAATCCCTTTAATTGATACAAAGAAGTTCTGGAACAAAAACAGTGAACGTATTATTGATAATTTATTCGTGGGTGTTATTGGTGAAGCAAAAGGTTTAAGTAATATGGAAAAGATTTTTCATGATCAATCAATTGTATTAATTGGTAAATCAATAACAGGAAAAAAACCTGATTTTGGTGAATGGCTAGGTCATATAGACTATAGTATGATACCAGAATATATGAACAAATCAAAAAATTTTATTTTTTTACCTAGATGGCCTGAACCACAAGGCAGAGTTGTTGCAGAAGCTGCTCTTTGCGGATGTAATCTTATATTAAATGAAAATGTTGGAGCTTATTCATTTAAATTCGATTTATCAGAATCAGAAAATTATTTAAATGCAAAAAATATATTTTGGCAAGAAATTGAAAATATATTTTAAAAATTGTTTACAATCTTTCAATACTCTATATATGTAATAAAATGGCAGAAAATTTCACTCCAGGACTAACAAGTATTATTATACCAACAAGGCCTCGATCAAAGTTTGCTAGTGTAAAAACTATGATTAAAAAACTATATTTATTAACTGATGCTCTTGATGATATATCAAACAATGTATCTTGTCCTTTCGAAATAGTTATCATTTGTAATGGTAATGAAAATGATTCATTTGTTGACTTTATAAAGAACCATTCAGCAATTACTAAATACGCAATTTTAAGTACCAATGTTGGTATTACAAGGGGAATGAATATAGGCGTTGAAATGGCAGAAGGTGAATTTTTGTGTATCGCTAATGATGATGTTGAAATAGGAAAGAATTCAATTGAAAAATTAATTGAAATTTTAAATAAAGATGGCATTGGACAAGTTGGCCTTGAAGGGTCGATGTGGTACAGGCAAAAACCGATTGAAAAAGTTCCTAATGATAAAATTCGTGAAGTTGATACGGTTGCAGGGTACATGTTTATTGTAAAAAGGACGGTATATGATTTAATAGGAGGAATGGATACAAATTATACACCAGCTTTTGTTGAAGATATTGACATCAGTTATGCTATTCGCGATGCTGGATATAAATGTTTGGCTGTTCCAGGTTTAAATGTAAAACACCATCATATTTCTGGGGCAAGTAGCAGTAATAAGCCTATAAAATATATGATAAATAAAGAAGCTTATCGAAAAGATCTAGATATAAGAAATCTAGAATATTTCGAAAAAAAATGGGAAAAATACTGGAGCAAACCTGTCGAAAAATAATATTATGCATTGTAGATTTTGTAAAACCACCCTCAATCACACAATTTTAGATTTACAACATGCTCCTTGTTCTAATGATTTTCTCACTTTTGATCAATTATATCTTCAGGAAACAACTTATCCTTTAAAATTATTTTTATGTACTAACTGTTATCTAGTACAACTAAAAGAATTTAAAAAAGCTAGAAATATATTCAATTCAGATTATATTTATCATTCATCATATTCAAAAACATGGTTAGATCATTCTAAAGAATTTTCTATTGATTCAATAAAAAGATTTAATCTGAATACAAGTTCATTTGTCTTTGAAATAGCATCTAATGATGGATATCTTTTAACAAATTATTTAGATAATCATATTCCTTGCGTAGGTATTGAACCAGCATCTGAAATAGCAAAAATAGCTGTTCAAAAAAAAGTACCAACCATTAATACTTATTTTAATTATAATTTTGCAAAAGAATATTTATTAAATAATAAGAAAGCTGATTTAATAATTGCAAATAATGTTATTGCTCATGTTCCCAATTTAAATAATTTTATTAAAGGAATAAAGTGCATTTTAAATACTAATGGGGTAGTATCTATAGAATTTCCACATTTATTAAATCTGATCAATGAAAATCAATTTGATACTATTTATCATGAACATTTTTCTTATTTCTCATTGTTAACAATTCAGAACATTTTGTTAAAACATAAATTAGTTATTTTTGATGTATTTGAATTGAATACACATGGTGGCTCTTTAAGAATTTTTGCTAAACATTATGATAGTCAATCTCATCAAATATCAGTTAACGTTGATAAAATATTAAATAAAGAATTAGAATTTGGAATAAATAAAAAAAAGTTCTATTTCCAATTTTCTAAAAACGTTCAAAATATTAAATATACTTTTTTACAATATATTATACAGAAGAAACTAGAAAACAATAAAATCATAGCATTTGGCGCAGCAGCAAAAGGAAATACATTTCTTAATTATTGTGGAATACGTAATGATTTAATTGATTATGTAGTAGATGAGACTCCTTATAAACAAGGAAAATATTTACCGCAAAGCCATATAAAAGTAGTACCAATAAGTTGGATAACAAAAGATCGTCCAGATGTGATTATAATCATACCATGGAATTTCAAAGATGAAATTCTTGATAAACTTAAGTTTACTAAAGAATGGAATTGCCAATTAGTTACTTATATTCCTTCTTTAAAGTTTTACTAATAAAAGGTTTTTTATGTATTGTGTTGCTTGCGGGGTTAAGTTAAAAAAAGACCTTTTTTTTTTAGCGAAGGAGATGATGTATGGGTTTCGTGAAAACTTTAAATATTTTCAATGCGATAAGTGTGAATGTTTACAAATTAGTCATTTACCAAAGGATCTAAGCAAATTTTATCCAACTGACTATTATTCATATCATGAACCGAATGTAAGTACAAATAAAATAATAAACTTTATAAAAAAAAAGAGAGCAATATATTGTATTGAAAGAAAAAGCCTTTTTGGAATGTTTGTGTCATTTACCTATGGAATTCCTGATTGGCATAAATGGTTTAAACTAATTGATTTAAAATTTTCTGATAAGATACTTGATGTAGGTTCAGGTGGTGGTGATTTGCTATTTAATATGAATATTGAAGGTTTCAGCAAACTTATTGGTGTTGATCCATATATTAATGAGGATATTTACTACTCAGACCAATTACAAATATTTAAAAAAAATATTTATGATATAGTTGATCAATTTGATTTTATCATGCTTAATCATTCTTTTGAGCATATGCTTAATCCTCTAGATGTGTTAAAAAAATTATATTCCATATTATCACCCCAAAAATATCTTTTAATTAGAATTCCTGTAATCGGAACACATGCTTGGAGAACATACAATGTAGATTGGTTTTCTCTTGATGCGCCTAGACATTTACATATTCAAAGCTTGACAAGTATGAACATAATGGCTGAAAAATCTGGATTTACATTGAAGAATATTGTCTTTGATTCTTCTGAAAATCAATTTTGGGGAAGTGAACAATACAAAAAAAATATACCTTTATATGATGAACGTTCATATTTAATTAATACAGAAAAATCTATTTTTTCTAAAAAAGAAATAAATCAATTTAAGAATGATTCAAAAAAATTAAATATAAATAATGACGGAGATTCTGCAATATTTTATTTATACAAAAATTAATTGCTTCAATTAATTTATGAACAATTTTGTTATTTTACTAAGTTGATTAATTAAAATACAACAATATTATTTACTGATGTTTGTATGGAAAAAATAATTTACTAACTATGTACTTTATTTTATTTTAGATCTATTCCCATAAATAGCATTGATATGAAAATAGTAAATAATTTTTATAAATTATCATTTCTTTCATTATTAATATATCCATTAAGTTTTATCAATCAAATTTTGATATCTAATTATTTTGGAACCTCAAGAATACTTGATCATTATTGGACGTCTTTAACAACTGCCTTGTTGATAACTATGCATATTGGCCCAATTAAGGAGAATCTTGTAAATGATTTTCATAAAATTAGGAAATATAACTATGAATCTGCAAATAAATATTTATCTGAAAATATTTTATTTTGGGTAATTATAACGTTTATATTTGGCTTGTTATTTTGGTTCAATCCAATTTCGTTATTAAATTTATCTAAAGCTGATAAAGAAATATCATCATCTTTTACTGAAATATGGATTTTTAGAGCTTTGATCATTTTTATGTTACTACAATGTATACATGATATATTTGCTGCAATATTAGTTTCATTGGGGAAGGTTTTATTTCAAAATCTAAACAGGTTTACAACTACTCTTGGATCAGTGATTATTATTTCAACAATGTTTGATATTTTAAAAGAGTATGTTTTAGTTGTTGGTATAATTATTGGAATGATCTTTATAATTATTTATCAAATCTACGAATTAAATAAACTTGAAATTAACCTATTTAAATTTATTTTTCCAAAAACATCTTTCAATTTTATGTCAAAATTTAGCATATTATTTTTTGCTGGTACTGCTGGATATTTTTATGTTTTTTATGAAAGAATTGTTTTTAATAATATATCTACTGGACTGATCTCATCTTTTCAATATGCAAAATCATTGCATGATATTCCACAGCATTTGTTTATAATTGCAATCGCATCATCATTATGGCCTCTTTACATTGTAAATGTAAATCAAAAAAAGGGAGATCATATATATGAAATGACTATTAACAAATTATTACTTATTATAGTGATCTTTTCTTGGATAACTCTACTTTTATTGTTTTCTGCTAAACAGATAACCTATCTTGTATATTTTCGGGGTTCATTTAATAATCAATCATTAGAAACGACTTATCTTTGTTTAAAAGCTGTTATTTTGTGTTTGGTGCCAATTGGAATAAATACTATTCTTACAAGAGCTATTTTTTCTTTTGGTGGAATTAAATTAATATCATTATCTATTTTTCTTGCAAATTTATCAGGATGCCTTGTTTTGTTTTATGCAAATGTTAATAAATCATTGATAATTGCTATTTATAATTTGTTGATTAATTCTTTAATTTCTTTAATCATAATAAGCTATGGTTTTTTAAAATATACTAAAAAAATTAATTCAATTTCATTTTGGATGAAATCTATATCTTGGCTCATGCGTGTATTTGTAAGTATAATTATTGTTTATTTCAATTATCCCTTTCCCTCATTTGAATTTAAAAACAAATTTAACCTAATTTTAGACTTATTGATTCATTACTCGGGAATAACATTTTTTCTTTTTTTATTATTTTTTATTTTTGGAATTATTAAGATAAATCATTTTAAACGTATTTGGTCTGAATTAAAATCTATTCAAATTAATTATTCAAATAAGTGAAAACAATTGTCATAGAAGCAAGGCACCTTTCCAGAGGTACTGGAATATCAAAGTATTTTGAATTATATCTTGATAAATTTATTAATTCTCATCCTCATTATAATTATATATTTGTAACCGATTCCACAAAAAATCTTTATAAATACAAAAATTATTCAAATGTAAATATAAAAAAACTTTCAACACCAAACTGGATAAAACATCCTTACTTGAATGATTTATATTATGGAATAATTTCTTTTCCGACTTTTCTAAAAAATCAAAATGCAGATCTTCTAATCAGCCCATACTATGATTTCATAATTCCAAGAAAATTATATAATAAAGTTATTATTACTA
>NYYH01000060.1 GCA_002686705.1 Bacteroidota bacterium | reverse complement strand
ATTCATGTTAAATATAATATTGATACTTCCTCTACCATCTGGACAGGCGGATGGAGCATGGACACCGCATGGTGTAGAAGCTCCAAAATTAGCAAGACCGTGTTGCGTTGGGAAAAATTTGTCTTCTTTCTTATCATAATCACCAATTAAATACTGACCGCCACTCATGTGACTATAAAATAATAACATATGCTTATTACCAATAGGCCAAAAATAAGGACATGCACCATCATCTCCATTAATTGTATATCGGTCATTCTCAATAAATTGATGAAGGTACTCCCAATCATGTAAATTTTTTGAACGGAATAAGTAATCGGCAGCAAAAAATTTACCACTTGGTTGAATAGATTGTGATCCTGCAGATAATGAATAATAAAAACCATCTTTTTTCCAAATACAGGGATCAAAAACAGTATACTCACTTTGTTCTATATCCTTTGGAATTGGTATAACAGGATTGTCCTTTAATTTAATCCAATTAAGAAGTAGTGGATCATCTGATATAGCTATCATATTACCTAATTTATTTCCATGGTACATAGCAATTACTTTATTATTATCAACAAGAGTAGAACCTGACCAACATCCTTGTTCAGGATTTGGATATATCGCATACGGTAAATCCTCCCAATGGATCAAATCATCACTAACTGCATGACCCCAGTGAAGACGAGGATCTTCAGGTGGGAATGCTTGATAAAACAGGTGCCAACGGTCTTTCCAATAACATAACCCATTTGGATCATTAAGATTCCCTTCAGGATTTACATAATGGAAAATAGGTCTATATAGATCATTATTTAGTGAAGTACGGCACTTTTTCATTCGATTAAGCAATTTATTATTTTTAAGTTCATTAATCTGTATATCTATTTGATCAGAGAATTTAAAAAAAGGAACTTTTGATTTGTAGTTTGTTTTTTTCATTTTTTATTTAGATAAAAAAGATTTTAGATCTAATTCCTTAGAAAAAAGACATGCTGAAAAATGATTAGTCTTTATTTCATTTAAAATAGGTTTTTCTACTTTACAGATATTTTTTACATATTTGCATCTTGGATGAAACAAACACCCTTTTGGAGGATCTGCAGGATTAGGGATTTCACCGGTAAGTATAATTTTTTCCTTTTTGGCGTTAGTATCAGGGATAGGAACAGACGACAATAATGCTTCTGTATATGGGTGAAGAGGATTGGTGAAGAGTTCATTTGTATCTGAAATTTCAATAATATTTCCAACATACATAACAGCAACTTTATTTGTTATGTGCTTAATTACCGACAAATCATGAGAAATAAAAACGTATGTTAAGTTGTATTTTTCTTTAAGATTTTGTAATAAATTAAGAATTTGGGCTTGAATTGATACATCTAATGCTGAAACTGGCTCATCGCAAATTATTAATTTAGGCTTTACAACTAAAGATCGTGCAACTCCTATACGTTGTCTTTGACCACCACTAAATGCATGAGCATACCTATGTGCATGCTTTACTTCTAAACCTACTTCGTTTAAAATATCGTGTACTATTGAATTTGCTTCATTACCCTTAGCAATATTATTATATAAAAGAGGTTCTTTAATCAATTCAAGAACAGTCATCCTAGGATTTAAGGATGAATAAGGATCTTGAAAAATCATATGAAAATATTTTTTAACTTTGATTAATTCAGTTTTGTTTAAACTAATCAAATCGAATGAAGTATTTTCGTCAATATTATAGATAACTGAGCCATTTGTGGGTTCGATTGCTCTTATAAGACATCGACCTAAGGTGGTTTTGCCTGACCCAGATTCACCAACTATCCCGAAGGATTCTCCTGGTGCAATACTTAAACTGACATCGTCAACTGCTTTAATAGAACCAGTAACTTTCCCAAACAAGCCTTTTGAAACTGAAAAATTTTTGGATACTGATTTTATTTCTAACAGATTATATTTGACTCCATTCATCTTTGTTTTCTTCAATATCACTATATAAAAAACAACTTACTTTATGTTCTTCACTTCCAGATAAAGCAGGTACAGATTTCAAACACTTGGAAGTAACAAATTCACATCTGTTACTGAAACCACACTTCCATTCCAAATTTATTGGTACTGGCACATTACCTTCAATCGGTTTTAATTTTTTTAATTCTTTATCTATTCTTGGAATTGAATTAATCAACGCTTTAGTATAAGGATGTTTTGGTTCATTAAAGATTTCTTTTACATTAGAAATTTCTACAATTTTTCCCAAGTACATTACATACACTTTATCACTAGTTTCGGCTATTACACCTAAATCATGGGTAATATAAATTATTGATGTACCATAGATATCCTTTAATTTATCAATTAATTCTAAAATTTGTGCTTGTACTGTTACATCTAAAGCTGTTGTTGGTTCATCAGCAATTAAAATTGATGGATTGCAGGATAGTGCCATTGCAATCATAGCTCTTTGTCTCATTCCACCTGAAAACTGATAAGGATATTCATAAAACCTCTGTTTAGGATTTGGAATGCCTACAGCATCAATCATATCAAAGGCTATTTCTTTCGCCTCATTTTTGTTGCTATTCCTGTGCAATATAATTGTCTCAATTATTTGTGAACCAATTGTGTGTACTGGTGAAAGGCTCGTCATTGGTTCTTGAAAGATCATTGAAATTATCTTACCACGAATTTTTCTTATTTCATTACCGGTCGGATTTAAACTTGCCAGATCAGTAATTACATTATTATCTATTTCTAAATTAATTTTACCAGAAATATGATAGCCAGGTTTTTGTATTATTCTCATAATAGACTTAACAAAAACAGATTTCCCGCAACCTGATTCTCCAATAATTCCTACCACCTCCTTCTTTTTCAAATGCAAATTTATTCCGTCTACAGCTTTGAGCAATCCTTCATCTAAAAAATAATATGTTTTTAAATCTTCAATTTCTAATTTAAATTTTCCCATAATCATTACGTATAAGGATCGGCAGCATCCCTGATACCGTCTCCAATAAAATTAAAAAGTAAAACTGCTACTATTACAAATAAACAAGGGAAAAGATACCAAGGATAATTAGCTATCATTGTTATTTGCTGTGCTTCCTGTAATAATGCTCCCCAACTAGTTTCAGGTGGAAGTATGCCTAAACCAAGAAAACTTAGTGTTGTTTCACCAAGTATCATTTGTGGAATTGCTAATGTCGCATGTACAATAAGATAACTAAAAAAACCTGGGATAAGATGTCTTTTTATTATAATGTAATTACTTGCATTTGATACTTTTGCAGCCATTACGTAGTCTTCTTCTCTTAAAGCAATTAATCTTCCTCTGACCACCCTGGCTAATCCAGTCCAACCTACAAATGATAATATAATTGTAATAGCAAAAAAAGTCTCTATTCCAGACCAATGATCTGGTACGGCTGATGACAAAGCTATCCATAGTGGTATTTGAGGTATACTAATAAATAATTCAATTATTCTTTGAATTATATTATCAATTATTCCTCCAAAATATCCAGAAATTCCACCTAGTATCACACCAATAAAAAAACTTATAAAAACTCCAACCAAGCCAACACAAAGAGAAATTCTAGAAGCAAAGATAGTTTGTGAAAATAGATCAAATCCAAGTTTGTTAGTGCCAAATAAATTTATAGTTCCTGTTTTAACTCCGAAAAATTTTCTTGAAAGTGGAATTGTATCTAAAATCTTGTATGGTTTGGTTTTTATAAAAAAATGTATATGCTGAATTTTTTCTTTATCTACATTGTAAACCCACTTGAAAGTTTTTTTGTTTAAAGTTTTTTTATGACCGTATACAAATGGCGTTGTGAACCCGATTTTATCATCATATATTCTTACAATATTAGGTGGAATATACTGCATTTCAGGAACCCTGAAACTTTTAGGATACGGTGCAATAAAATCTGCAAAAAAAGCAACTAAATAAAAAATGATTAAAAAATATAAACTTATTCTAGCTAATAAGTGTTTTTTAAATTTTAATTTTATTAACTTGAATTGAGATGCACTGTAAAGAGCTTCTTGGTAATATTGATGCTTTATTTTTTGTTTTTTATATTTTTCAATTAATAATTTATGACTTTCTTTCATTTTAAATAATTATTTTTAAATAAAATATTAATTCTTTATTACTGGTATCTAATGCGTGGATCTAATAATGCTAATAAAATGTCCGAAATTAATGTGCCTATTACAGTAAGCGAACTTAATAAAAATAAAATACCACCTGCAAGATACATATCTTCACCCATCAATGCTTTTAACAGAACAGGCCCGGTAGTCGGCATGTTCAAAACTTTAGATATAACTACTTCTCCCCCTACTACTGCTGGAAGAAGCCATCCTATAGTACTTATTAAAGGATTTATTGCAATTCTAAATGGATATTTGAAAAGTAATTTTATCTCAGACAATCCTTTACTTCTAGCAGTTGTTACATACTGACGTTCTAGTTCATCTAACATTGAACTTCTTAATATCCTTATCATTACAGCAGCACCTGAAGTTCCTAGAACAATTAGTGGTATGCTAACATTTTTTAAAAGATCTATAAATTTATCTATATCCCATGGAGCGTATCTATATGCTTCAGAATATAGACCTGTAATTGCATAACCAGTATTAATATATACTAAATACACTAATACTAGGGCAAACATAAAACCAGGTATTGATATACCTATAAAACCAATAAATGTAAAAATATAATCTGATGCTGAATATTTTCTTACAGCAGAATATATACCAATAGGCAGTGCAATTACCCACTGTACTAGTATTGCTGCTAAACTTATAGCTATCGTCCTAGGAACCCTTTCATAGAGTATTTCTGATACAGGTTTGTAATATGTAAATGAAACACCAAAATCTCCTTCTAATAATATGTTAGTAATCCATTTTAAATATTGTTGAAATAATCCTTTATCAAGATTATATCTTTGTTTCATCTGTAATATTTCTTCAGGGGATGGAATATAGCCTGCTGCCCTCATATTGTACTCCCAGTCATCCACATAATCTCCAGGAGGAAGCTGTATTACAATAAATGATAAAAGTGATATAAGAAATATTAAAGGAATAAGTAAAAATATTCTCTTTATTATATAAATTATCATATTTATTTTTGTCAAAAAAAAAGGCCTTTCTATTGAAAGGCCTTTTTTAACTTAAAAGATTGTAGAAATGTCAGTCAAAGTACCATATTAATGAAGAAGATGAAATCCCTAGATTATATGGATAATTTTCTTTTGGTATATTCTTCATATTCTTTTTAAATATATTTGGTACTTTAATTTTACCTATAGGCCATATAGCAGCATTCCCTTTGGTGAACCACTGCAATAATTCAGAAAATAGTTTCGCGCCTTCAGCTGATTCAGGTGGAACTGACATTCTTTTTGCATTAATGTCGTAAAGTTCGACCATATGCGGTGGGGGCTTATAACCTTCTTTTCCCTGAGATTCATAATATTTCATTGTTTGGCAACTATAGTCTCCTTTCATACAAACATCATAATCACGAGATATTCCCGAATACCAAATAGGCTGGTCATGCCATATTACTTTTAATTTAAATTCATTATTTCGTGCTCTAGCTCTCAATATTTTTCCAGTTAACATTTTTGTATTAATATTTAAACCTACTGCATCAAAATAATTTTGCATCATGACAGTGATATCAATTAAATCTGGTGACATATTTCCAGTTACAATTGTAGCCATAAATTCTGATCCATCAGGATATGTGCGATAGCCTGCTCTATCTTTTTTAGACATTCCTGCTTCGTCTAAAAGCTTATTTGCTTTTTCTACATTGTATTCTGCAGCTGTTATTTTAGGCATTTCATACATATTGAAATAAAGAGCGTTGTTTATATCCTCACTATTGATAGCTAACGCTAATGCCCTTGTAAAACTTTTATTAGGATCTTTTATTAATTTCTGCCACTGACTGTTAGGTTTATCATATTCATAATCCTGGTTTACAAATAATGTTGGCGGTCCATTAATTGATCCTGTTATCAAAACATTGTAACCTCCTCTTTCTGCATTCTGGACATAGGTTGGCATATCTCCTAATTTCATAAAATCAGAATTAGAGAAATCTACTTCACCCGAAATTAATTTCATTACAAGTGCTTCTTTGTCCTGAATTCCATAAATAATTGACCCGTCAATGTATGGAAGTTGATTTCCTGCTGGATCAACAGCAACAAAATAAGGATTCCGCATTATTTTCATATATTCGTCTGCTGTTTCTACTAATACATATGGATACAGCACCGGTACATCTATTAGATTTGGATCATTTGCACAACAATACTCAAAATGATTTGTTTCTTTTAGCCTAAAAAGTTGTTTCCAATCTTCCACACCATTTTTCTTTGCCATTTTATTCAATTTTGAAATATCCGTATACTTAGCATGATATTTCTTTAAAAAGTGGGAAGGTTGAATTATCTGCATGTAATCTTGAATCCATGTAGTTATTTCCGACAAGAAATAACCATAAGGTTCTGAAAATGTAATTGAAAAAGTGTATTTATCAATAATATTTAGCTTGCCGCATGGTTTTCTTGGATCCATTTGCGTATATAATGATCTTCTTTTTGATCCGCATGGAATATCTAATTCTTTGTTGCCGTAGATATCCTCAAATACAAATCTGACGTCTTCTGTAGATACTGGTTCTCCGTCGGACCATCGAAGTCCGGGTCGAATTTTAATGGTATAAATAGAAAAATCATCATTCCATTTGACCCATTCTGCTAAAGCTCCTTTAACTTTGTCAGGAGAAGTACTTTGGTCAGGTGCTATTAAAAAATTAGTTGCACCAATTGCAATTTGATAACTCCTGGGCGCTACATCTGCGGTTATTGCAAGTTTACCGTCACTATACTTGCCTACTTTAAAATCCAACCATTCCGCGCTTATTATGGCTCCAGAACCAACGACCCAAGGGTTATCAGGCAGTCTTTCCTCTACCGGTGGTAATTTTCCTTGATCGACAAGGCGTTTAAGCATTGGTGCCTCTTGGTATTTTCCAGCATAAACCAATGTTACACTCATAAAAAATACTACTACATGACAAAGAATTTTTTTATACATTTTTTGCTCCATTAGTTAAATTAAATAAATTTCCATTTTAATGGAAATGATTAACTATTGGTTATATATGGAAAATGAAAATCGATGTCAAGATCTATATTTGAGAGTGTTTACACATAGATAGATATATGGTATAGTGCACTTTATTTAAAGTGCAAATGGAGTAATGCAATGATTCAATGCAAGGAATGCCAAAGTGACACTATCGTCAAAAACGGGATTGTGCGTGAGAAACAGCGTTATAAGTGTAAGTCATGCGGCTGCAATTTTGTTATCGGAGACTCTCGCATCAACCCTGCAACCGAGTTGAAGCGCCACACTTGTGTTTTATTTTACT
>NYYH01000096.1 GCA_002686705.1 Bacteroidota bacterium | reverse complement strand
TTGAGATATTATCGTTTTATCATCTTTTTTTTCAAATTCTTTATCATCCAACCATTCTAGATATTGTTCAGAATTTATTAAATCTTTATTCATGATTTTACGTACTGTCAAATGGTTGACAAGGAGGGTTTATATGATACCATAAAAGTATAAATAAATTTAGGAGATATAATGAATAATTTATTAAAATATTCAAACAAAAATAACATACGAAATTTGCTGAAAAGATACGATATAACTACGTACATGACGATTGAGCCACAACCAGGTAATTCTTTAAAATACGATGAAATCCATAATTGCACAAGGTATATATCATTTTGCCTAAATAAGAATTTAATCGGAAATAAGGTTACAAAATTTAAAAATAGTCAGGACTCAATTATAAGTTTTATGTTCTGCGAAAATGGTAAAAAAACACAAGAGAAACATGCTCATGTATTATTTCATTATCCTAAAGATATTTCTCATGATGATAGCCATTATCTATTATTCAAAGAATCGAATAAAAAATATTGGAACGATGTATCTTCATTCCATAAAAGATATAAATATCCAGAAATATATATAGAGCATATAGATAAAGATAAATTAGAAGACGTAATCATTTATTGTACAAAGCATATAAATAGGAATTATTCAGAATGGGATATTATATTTGGCAATGAAAGAAAATGTCTCTGGAGTAATTAGTTAACAAATATCTTCTTGGTCTATCTGACGAGTTGATTATATGAGTTTGGAGCATTCCTGTGGAATAGCATTCCAGGAAATGGATCTAGAACAAATAAATTGACCTAAAGGTAATTGGAGATCACTTGAAAAGACAATCCAATCAGCAAAACCAAATCCTACAAACAGTTCAGGCAATCAAAAGTCATCTAGAAACAGAATCACGAACTAGAAGCAAATTGACACCTGCTATTGCCAAAGCCATGGCTATGAAGGTCGATAGCACTATTCGTAGACATGGACGCTCAGCAATCTCTGTAGATACCCTTGAAGACAAGATTGACTTCATAGCAAAGCAGTTGATGGGTATTTCTAGTGCCAATCTCCTCAATCTTGCTTCATCAGAAAAAGGATCTCTCCTAAATAAAGGTCTTCTAATCAAAGGAATTGTTTCAGAGAATCAAAAACTATCCCTCACGACCTTTCTGAGCAATCTTTCGAATCAATCTTCACCTATTTCATTTCAAAATCACTCTCTTCTTCAAGATTTATTTGAATGCAGTTTGTATCCACTTCTTGAGAAGCAACTCGAACCAAGTGAAATTCAGGATTTGATCGATGACATTCAGAGCAAATTGAGAGGACGATCAGACAAAAACGCAAAGAGCATCATGAGATTGATGAGAGGTTTTGAAGAAACTCTTCGATCTACAGATCGATTACCCGTGAATGCTGTTATTACAATCATGCGAACAAGTGCGGGTCTGAATGGCAAATGGGGTAAAGCATCAAGTGGTTGGTCGGGCAAAGGTGACGGATCAATACCTCCTTTTCCTCCCTCTCCAACCCGTCATGCACAAAAATGAAAGAAGAAATGCCCGTGAAATCAATATATGCACTATACAAAAAAAGGACTCAAAAAGTATGTTTCCTATTGATACCCGTTGTTTGAGAACACAATGAACTTCTACGAGATCAAATTGAATGTTGTGATAGATCGCAACCCGTCACAAGCACTCAAGCATCTAAGATCAGCCCTTGAAGAGATTTTTGAGAAGAACAGACATCTCAATACGGGCAATGTAAATCTGTTGAATATTGAAGAGAAGAAAAAAAGATGAGATTTGCTGTCAAACTGATAATTGACAGAGCAGAACACATGAAAAAGAAGAAGATTGTGAAGTCAATTGAGAATCTGAGGACTAAAGATGTGACTTTGATTGAAGTGAAAGAGACTAAATAAAGTCTTGTATCAGCATTCTATCTAGGTCTTTATGCAAATTGACAAATTTAAAAAATTATGTAAATTAATAATTGTTACTTTTATTTGAACAAGACTTCATGAAGTAGAATGAACAGACTTAAATTTTTTGAAGGTTTCAAATGGGGTGTGCATCTTTCATTTAGAGATTGTGTTCAGCAATGTTATTTTGAAGGTGGAGATACAATACATAATTCAAAATTAGGATATCAACCATTTTGGGAAGATTCTGTAAAGCATATTACATACACTATTTGTATTAAAAAACCTAGAAGAGGAACATTAGTTACAATATCAAAAAGTGATAATTTAGATGGAACAAACTCAATTTTTAAAAAAAACTGGGATTCTGAAGTAGTTTTAGAGTTAATAGATGTAAAAAAAGATAGTGAAAAAAAATTCATTACAACTACGCAAGGCAGATTATTTACATTATTATATAAGGATGATTTGAGTGTTTTAGACTTAAATACACCTAATCCCACAATACCAATCTCTATAGAAGATGCTTCAAAAAAAGAAATATTAGCAGATAATTCTTGTCGAATTCATAATTTTAATCATCTTTTGTCTAATGAAATTGTTGATAGAGTTCATAATTTACTTGAAATTAAGTATTCTAAAATTTTTGATAAACGAAATTATTTTGTGATGCTTTTTGATAAGTCAAATAATATCTTTATCTTTAAAGACAAAGCAATTAAAATGAATTTAGATGCTTATGATTTAAAGTATCGTTCAACTGAAATTGAGTTAGACGAAATTGAATTATCAAATAGATTTGAATTCAATCCTTCAATTACATTCAAATGCTATGTAATTGAAGAATCAAAAATTGAATTTGTAAGAGACCTTTTTAAAAAATCTTTATACCCTATCACCACTAAACCCACCAAAACACTATCAGAACATTTAGAAAGAAATAGAATAGTTGCATCACAACAATTCAAGTTGACTAATCATGGCAAATTCATCCCTTATAAAATCATTCAACATAACAAAGATATTAGAGTACATTCTTTCAAGCATGCATGGTTTTACAGGTATAGAGTTGCGTTAAGTAAAATTAAAGAAATACCATCTAAATCACTGACAAACTACATTGAAAGCATGTTTGAAGAATGTCCTAATCATATTTTTGAAAAGTCCAAATTTCATGCTTCTAGTTCCAAACATGAAATTGATGTTGATATTACACATCTAAAACAACATGATTTGATTGATTTAACTAATAAAAGTGAGAGTTATAAAAAATTTAAAGAAGCACATGAAAACTTAGAAGGCTATCTTCTTGAAAACGATAAAAAAACTATTTGTTGTGAATTGCCATTATGGTTGCAGAGAAATGAATCAAGAAGTTTCGTTGACTATAAAGATATTTTTTCTACTTCTGAATCATTAACTGGACATATTGATGTTTTAAGATTTGAATCAGGAAAATATTTTGGGTGGGACAAACAATCAATAAAGTCAGACAAAGATTTTAGAATCGGTGTCTGGGATTTTAAGCCGAGAGCAAGAAATGAAAAGTTTGCACATGTTCAAGTATTTTTATACTCACTCATGCTTTCATTAAGAACAGGTATATCGTTAAATTATTTTATTTGTGGTTATTTTGACAACGAAGATTTATTTTATTTTTCACCTAATAAAGTAAAATTTGACATTTAATATTCATTAGTTCCTTTCTCAATTATTTCAGAAACCTCTTCCAATCCACCTTCAATCCAGAGAAATCAATCTTCCGCCCTCTTGAACTTTCGTAGACAATTCTCTTTGTACAGTTCTCATAGAGAATTTCAACATCATATGCTTTCCCATATCTATCTAAATCAATATTTTTTTGAGAATGCCCTTGATGTTCGTTGATGAATTTAGTGTCTACATTCGCTTGTTTAAGTAAATCTGTAACCGTATGCCTGAGTGAATGGAAAGTTGTTCTGTTTCTTTGAGAATCTTCGGAAACATTGACTCTCTTGCTATATCTTTCGTTCCAAAATTTTTGAACTGAATTTGCGTATCCACTGCTAGTGTATTTTAATTCTTCAAACAATCTCTCTCGATTCTTATCTCTTCTAAGTAGTTTTACAAATTCAATAAAACCTAGTTCTATCAATGTGTCATGTATTGGCAGGATTCTCCTCGAAGAGAGAGTCTTTAACCTTTTTTGAGGTCGATCTGGTTCTTCAACAAGATTGAAGCATTGAAATCTTGCTCCTGTGTTTTTGCCCTGTCTCTGAATTATGTTGTCTAAGTATAGGCTGCATATCTCATTGACTCTTGCTCCTGAAAACAAACAAATCAGAGGTACCCAATAAAACGCATAATTCTTCCTACCGATTGTATTTTCTAGGAAGTCTTTAGCATTAAAGAGTTTTGAAATTTGCTTTTCAGAGTATCGTGGCCGATAGTCCCTTGAATGTTTTTTTTGTGAATCACGAATTTTGACTCCCTGAAAGAGATTTTTTTCTGAGTATCCGTTACTGGTGGTCCATTTAAAAAATGAACTAAGAAATCCGATAGTTTCATTTATGGTGTTCACATCCAGTCTGTCCTCTGCACGTATTTGGTTCTTTTCAGACATTTCGATCAACTCATGAAAAGATTTTTCTCTATATTTTGCTAGGACATTTCGTCTACTTGGGAGTTGTCGCAAATGCTGTCTGAATAAATTCACTTTTGCAGAATTTATTCGATTTATTGAGATGTCCCCAAAATCCTCAACAAGCAATCTGAGAAAACTCTCAAATTTATTTTTTGTTTTTTCATTTTTGTAGTTTTTCTCATCAATGAATAAATCAATCACATCTGATAGTGGAGTAGTTTCAAGTGAACTACTGTCTTCGGTTGATTCAGTATCAACGATCTTTAAGTTTTTAATCTTACTCTCAGTATTTTCAACACCTCTCACCTGTAAACGTTCTACCTCTGAATCTGAATAAAGATTGATTTGTAAAATATTATCTGCTTCTTTTTTAAAATCTTCATCACCTCGACCTGTTCTCTTGATAAGTGCTCTCGCCCAGTCATAACGTAGAACATAAAGTTCTTTGAAATACCTTCGTAATTTTTTGTATTCAAATGTGTTAGTACTCGAATCAATCTCATTATCATCAAGAATCTTTTTAAGTTTCTTGTCTAATTGCATTTCTAATTGCTTTTCCTCAAATGCAAACTTCTCAAGATAAGATTTCTCGAGATTAGACACAGAAGAGAGTGATTCAATCTTTCTCCTTATGTCTATTTGAGATGTTCCTTCATCAACATGATGTGCCCAGAGAACCTGTTTTCTGATTTCAAATCTCAGAATGTCCTTGATGTCGTCTATTGTGAGTGACTTCATACCTTTTCGTATTTCATCAAAAAGTTCTCTCACTTTGTGATTCAGATTTCTACACAGCAATAGTGCTTGTCTCTTTGTAACAGAATTTAACGATAGATAAAATTTGCTTCTGTTCTCAAAGTGTTTCTTCAAATCTCTTGGAATAACACAAGAGAAGAACCGATACTGAACAGATCTGATTGTTTTTGTGATTAAATAAGAAGACATAGAACCTCATGTTTGCGACAAGAGTGCGACATAAAGTGCGACAAATGAAGCAAAGAGGTTCGATGAAAAGCGTTTTTGACGCTCTTAAAGTACTGATATTATTGTCTAAGATGTTTTGAATGGCGGAGATGTGTAGGAATCGAACCGGTCTGCAAAGCGTTGGAACCAGTACGATCAGAGAAACTAGGAACCATTTTGGTCCACACTTTGGTCCACACGATTAGTAACCCTGATCCCCCGCCAGAAGTCCCGGGAATGGTGTTTAAGGGAAGGCTTAGGAAGTTATTGAACATGCAGGTGGCGGAGGGAGGTTCCGCCACATAACTTACCTAAAATTTTGATATTATTGTATTATATATTTTATATCTGAATTTATACCGTCATATATACTGTCAGAGGTACGCCTTAAGGGAATAATGAAGTGGATATTTTCAACATGCTAAAGGCAACATTTCATAACCATCTACCCTCAGCAGGATCCATCCCGTATCGAATCCCTGTTTCGCATTCACACCGATTCATCTACATAATTTGAAAATCACACCAACGTGTGCGG
>NYYH01000108.1 GCA_002686705.1 Bacteroidota bacterium | reverse complement strand
CAAAGTTGTTTTTACAACTATAGCAATAAATGCTTTGTGTAATAGGTTAAACGGACCCGGGGGCGGTACCCGGCGCCTCCACCATCAAAATCAGGGGGGCGAAATAGGATTGACGTTAATTTAAAGATAAAGACTTTGCTCGGCATGGTACCACCGTTATCGAACTAAATTTATAAATGCTAACGATAATAGATTAGCTATCGCTGCCTAGTTTTCTAGGTTAGCGCGGTCTGGGGCACCGGGCAACAGAAGTTCCCAGAGAGTGTGGAATTCGTTCCACACTCTCATTTTTTTTTAAAAAGAGAGCACGAAGTCGAGCACGAAGTTAGCACGAAGTTTGCTTACCAAAAAATAGTCAAATAATGAATGGTTTTTTTAATATCAACATTTCTCGTAGTTGATGGTAGGATATAAGAATGAATAAAAGAAGTGGAATATATCTTGTTCAACCTCAACAATCTGAACTTAAAATAATATATAACCAAAATGATGCCAACAAGGTTGGCAATTATGAAACTATTTTAAAAGTTAATAAAAATAATTTAAAGTTTGGACAATCAAAAAACTTCCACAAAAGATTTGAAGAATTCATAGATATATTTGGAAGTAATGTTAAATTTGTTGAGGTAGTTGAAATTGATAACTATGCAAAACTAAGCGAATTCAAAAAACACATAAAAGAAATATTTAGATCATATTGCCTAAAAAGTTTAAAAAATGGACGAATAATGGATTGGATGAAAGATATTAGTTTAGAAAAGGCACAAAAAACTATTTTAGATGAATATAAAAAATTTGATTAAATAAAGAAGTTTGAAACACCTAGAAACAAAACATCCCACCAATTCTATTAATTATTTAATAAATGATTTGCCATTTTATATGCTTCATCATTGGTAAACATTGAAAGTTGTGCTTGTGTAGGATCCCTTATTAATAAATTCTTATGTTCCTGCATTTTCCAAAAAGATACACTTCTCCAAACAAAACACATCGCTTCATTGTTATTTATTCTTTGTTGGATATATTCATTTACTAATTTTTTTGTAAGTTTACTTGAAGGTAGTTTATAAAGTTCATCATTAGGTTTATTACAAGAATGATAGGCAATGGATTCAACAACACAAATTGAATTTTTAACTAATTCATAATTTGTGGAATAACTTTGTTTATTTAAATCAGTTAAAAATTTTGAGATTTTAGGAATTCTTCCATTATGTGACCAATAAAGATATCCCCCCGTATTAATTGCTTTTTCATGCAAAGGTTTAAAAGTTTTTAATTCAAGTTTTAAATTTTGTTTTATTAGATTTATATAACCTTCATCCTCAACCTCATCCACATAATCGCCAGTGTGAAATCCAGGATTACCCATTAAAATATAGATTTTAGCATTTTCTACATCCCCAAAAAAAGGAACAACAAGTAAATTAGTTAAGATTTTATTTTTATTGTTTGTATCGTTTATAAATTTTTCTCTAGTGTGGTTTGATTTTAAATCATTACCATATCTATTTCTCAATTCATCTATTGACATTTCAAGGCAATATTTGCTTTTATTTACACCAAGATGTTTTTCATCGTCTGGGTGCAGTTGATGATGAGTGTAGTTCGACCAAAAATCTTTTAATTCACTTATCATATATCCATCATACATAAAAACTCACTCCTGCAAAAGTCCTGCAAAAATATTGATTTCCTTACACGAAGTTTACACGAAGTTAAAAGTTCAATCCTTCGTTCCCAAATGTTAAATATTTTATCTGTGAGGTCTCAACGATAATTTTATAAAATTTTATCAATGTTATCAAATATTTCTTGAATAGACTTTATTTCATTATCTAAAAATATTGAAATATTATTAATAAAATCTGAATTTTTTCCAAATAATTCATTTAATGATAAAGATTTAGAATCATCATAATCATAATTCATTATTAATAATTGAGAAAAAGTAGGTGCGAAAGCAAAAGAAGCACCAGTAAGTATTAAGTTTTTTTCTTTAATGGTTGATTTGTAAGCATCATCATAATTATAACCGTTTAAAACTAAATAAATAAAAAAAGTTTTTGATAATCGTGTCAATTCAGCAATTGTTAATTCCCCATCTCTATAAATATCACCATATGAAAAAAAACTAGAGACACATTGATTTGATTTTAAACCTTTTTCAAAACAAATATTTGGAACGTTTGAGTCTAAAAAAATATTTAATAAATTTATTGATGTTATATATTTCTCTGGCATACCTTTGCATTTATTATATGATTCAGTATCTTCTGAAGTCGAATCTAATAAAAATTCAAAATCTATTTTATTCCAATCTTCTGGTGAATATTTAACTATCAATTTATTATTTTGTAATTTTAAAAAAAAGTAATAAACTTCATCATTGTCTTTCCATGATGCGATAGTATAACCATTTATTTCAGTAGTTTTTGAAAAATCTAAGTAAATTGCATTTTCATCAATCCATAAATTGACATACTCACTTATCTTCCATGCTGACTCGGGTGACTCGCAATTATTACTCCAAACTCCATAAAATTTACTTGGAAACTTATTTTCTAGCAAAATTTCTGCTTTTAAATTCGTGCTCTGTTTTCGACTTTTTGATGATTTCTTGACTTTGACCTTCGTGCAAATGTGGTACAAATATTACATAATATGAAAACCTTTCTCACTCTCTTCGTTTTGTTGTTTTCATCTTCGGTGGTTGCAAAAGAATATAAAAGTATTCATGGTTTTAAAACAAGTATTCCTGACCATTATATACTTGTTACATCAAATAATTTTGATGAAGTTATAGACATAATAAAAAATTTTATTGATTTTGATATTGATTATTGGAATGAAACAGTAATTCCAGGTTTGACTAACCAAAATGTTGAATTTTTATTTAATACAGATAACTCTAATAATATTAATTTTGTTTCTGTAAAAAAACCTTACATAGAAATTAATAAAGATATTTTACCAATTTTGTGTCCCCTTATAAAAAAAGGTTTAAGTGATTTAGTAAAAAGAGATGGAATACAAATAGATTGTAATATTTCATCTATTCCAGGAAACATGGGTAAGTCTATATATGCAGAACATTACGGTTTTCTTCCTGGGGCAACAACATTTCAATACATGTTTTATACTGATTATGAAAATCTTGTATATGCTACCCTCACATGTTTTTCTGAAGACTGTGTTGTAAGTAAACTAGTCTTTGAAGATATTTTGTTTTCAATGAATGAGTAGTAAATTGAATTTTTGATGATTGTGTGACCTTGTCCTTTTGAATGCCATAAAGTGAAAGTAGGATTTGTTGTATGAAAAAGTGTCCTTACTGTGCAGAAGAAATATTAGAAGAGGCAATCAAGTGTCGTTATTGCTTTGAAATGCTGGATGCTAAAACATCACCTGAAGACACTATTCCTATTCCTAGTGAAGATGAATCTGAAAGAAGTTACTACACGAATGAGGAAATTAGAAAACTTAAAGAAGAAAATGTTGAACCCAGAATAGTACCATCATTCGTTGAAACTAAAAGTGAACCTTCCCCAGTGATGAAAAAGTGTCCTTACTGTGCAGAAGAAATATTAGAAGAGGCAATAAAGTGTCGTTATTGCAACGAGATGTTAAACGATATAAAAAAAACAATACCTGAACAATCTAAATTGTCATCATTCTTTGCACCTAGAAAAGAGCATTCTTCAATAGAGAAAAAACCTCCTCCCCCCCAAAAAAAAAGTGATATGTTAATGAGAAAAAAACAACCAATAAAATGGATAATTTATGTAGTATTATGTCTTCTTATCTACGCAATTAGTTATTCAATTTTCAAGGGTGCACTTCAACAAGTTCCAAAAATACTTGGTCAATGAAAAAGTTACTACGCATACTGGTCTTATTATTTTTTTCTTCTAGTGTTGTTGCATACGAATACAAAAGTAAATTGGGAATTACTTTTAATGTAAGTGATGAATTTTTTATAATCAGTGGGATTGATGTAGACACTTACATTATTCAAATTGAAAAACGATATCCTGGAAAATACAACACAACAGAGTTACGAAAAGCATTTGATAGATTTGAGGGATTAGGTGAAGAAGTAGAGAAGTTTTACTATATTCAAGCAATAGGCAACGAACCAACAGACAATATCGTATTGCTATCACCAAACATACCATATCAACCAATTGACGATATTAACAAACACTGCGGTAACCTAGAAAGACTTTTACTAAAGATTAACAATTCAAAAATGCACGATTGTGGATTTTCCAATTTGCCCAAAAAGGGAAAGGCAACTTACCGTTTTTTTAGTGATGGCATTAGAGAAGGCACTTATGTTCTTGTATACAGTTTCTTTTTACGAAACATTAACTACACTTTTACTGCAACCTGCCACTATGATTATTGTGATAAACTCAATGAAGAAATCGTTTCAATGTTAAACTCTATTAGGTGATAAATGAAAAAGTGTCCTTACTGTGCTGAAGAAATACAAGATGAAGCAATCAAGTGTAGGTATTGTGGTGAGTTTCTTAACGAACAGACAGAAGAAAAAAGACAACCTTTTACTTCTAGTCCTGTAGAAGAAGATAGACCGTCTCCGTCACCAATAGATTTAGAAAACAGACAATCAACAATTCAAAAAGATAAAAAGAAGAAAAGGGACAGTATTATAAATTCTCTTTTTTTCGTTGCTTTTATTTTTATGGGTAATCTTGTTAGTGGCATTGCTATGGGTCAAGGAATACCTGGGGGAATTTTATTTTTTGTAATCAGTTTCTTTCTTGCAGGTATCCCTTACTTGTTTTTAGGTGCTAGAAAAGGAGTTTTATTCTTTTTTTGGATAATTTTTTCTATTGTTTGTGTGTTATTTTTTTATTCTGGACAAGGAGCATTAAGACATTTTGGATTATAATGAAAAAAACACTCATCATTTTAGTTTTGTTGTTTTCGTCTTCGGTGGTTGCAATTGATGAAATGGATGGAATGGGTGATTGGTCTTGCAAAGAGTGGTTAAAACTAAATGATATTCTAAAATCAGAAAGTGGCATTATCACTATGCAAGATATGACACTTCAGTGGTTGTCAGGTTTTATGTCTGGAGTAAACATAGTATCAGTTATAGAAACTGGAGAATATATGGAATTATCTACTCTAATGAAAAACAAAGATGCTCTTTTTTCAGAATTAGTGATGTTTTGTGAAGAAAATCATAAAAAGTTGGTAGTTGAATTCGTAATTGATAAAATGCCTGAGTTAAAGATAGTTAAATAAAATGAAAAAAACACTCATCATTTGACTATTTTTGTGACTTTCACCTTCGTGTAGTTTTTACCAAATAACTTCTTATGTCTTTTCAGTATCGTTTGGTCATCATCTTCAAGGTAATTACTATTGATTACAGGAATACTCGTTGATGATGAATCTGCAACAATTTGCATTGGAACATCTTGATTCACTTGGTTGGTGATAAAGGTGTGTCTAATGGAGTAGAGTGGTCGTTCTTTACCATTGCGGTAATACAATTCAAGTTCTCTACTCACTCTGGTGAAGTTCTTTCTGATTCTATCATAAACTTTTTCTCTATTCTTTTCTTTTGGGAAGAATATGTAATCTTCTGCGGTTGAACTTGGATATCTACTCATCATTTTTGGAAAAACTTGTCTGACGAACTCTGGATGCATGGTCAGTTTATGTTTTGGTTTAGTCTTTGTTTTAATGGTAAAGACTAAAACTGGTTCATTAGGATTTTCTGGATCGTTAATGAATCTTTGTTGAAACTTTTTAATTCGCAACGGTTCTAAACCAGGTCTGACACCACAACTTCTGCAAAAGTTCACATAGTCTGCACACTCATCATAAAAAGGATCTTCCGTTCTTCTGTATTCATCAACCATTGCGTTAACTATTTGTCTAATCTCTCTTGGAAGATACATTGGTCGTTCCTCGTTAATTCTTTGCATTGTTGGCAAGTCTGGAAGTTGTTCAATCTTTCTCATCTTGAACCCTTTTTGAAACAATAATGATACAAGATTGATGTATTTTGAAATGGTCGTGTCTTTGAGTTTTTTCTCTTGTTTTAATTCTATCACTAAATCATCAACTGCATTTTCAAGGTATTCAACTTTTCTATAATCAACATTTTCAAGGTAAGGTTTGATAAAATTGATATATCGTTGCTCTTCTTTCTTTGCATATTGGGGAGTTCCTTTTGCGATATATTTTTTCAGTCTACTTTTGAAGAATGGTTGTGCGATATCCTTGTCAAAATTGAACTCTTTATCTGTCTTCTGAACTGCTACCTTGTCAAAACCTCTCCATAACTCTTTTGCCTTTGATGCTGCCTCATTTACATTTTTTGTTTTGAGAGATTGCTCGTACCTGCCATTTTTCGAATATCGTTTGCTGACATAGAAACTGACATAATATTTTGAACTGTTTTCGTATTTGAAAATGCGAAGGGTATCGCAGTTCTTAATCTCTTTGATTGAACTTCTGTCTATTTTTGGCATTATTGTTATGTTTTTAGGTATCTTAAATAGGGTGGTGGTCAAGCAAAACACAGGTCAAGGTGGGGATCTGTGTTTCGCAAGTCTAGGTGGACAGACAGCAAAAGCAACTCATATGTTGTTGAGAAAAACAAAACTATCTGTCTGTTGTGAAAATGGTTTGTTTTTTATGCATTGTTCTTTAAAACTAATGTATTGAAAATGGAACTTTGACTTCATTTTTAAGAGTTATGAAACAATCTAAAGCATCATCTTTAGTTTCAAAAAAATCAAAATAAACTTGTTCTCTTGTATCGTTAGCATTAACAGTCATACAGAATGGTTTATCTGGATTTTGTTTATAAAAATCTTCTGATATGATTGCATTTAGGTGTTCAGAAGAAACATCAAATACTTCTTTTTTTGTAACTTTAATATTTTCTTTTATGTTAATCATTATGCACTCCACACTTTCATTTCTCTTTTATTCATTATGCAACTTCACTTTCTTTTCTGCTTCATTCAATCTGGCAATTTTTACAATCATTTTGTATTCTTCCTCATGATCTTTTTTATAGTGGTTAACACAAATAGGTAGAATGATATCTTCAACCTTCCTTATTTTTTTCAATGCAGACTCCACTTCTTCTTTTAGAGTGAAATAATCATTCCCAGAATTTAGAGATCTAACAAAAGCATGATCTTCGAGTTCTTTTAACTCTACATCTGGCATATCTTT
>NYYH01000059.1 GCA_002686705.1 Bacteroidota bacterium | reverse complement strand
GTCTTCGGACTTCTGTCTTCGGACTTCTGTCTTCGGACTTCTGTCTTCGGACTTCTGTCTTCGGACTTCTGTCTTCTGACTTCTGTCTTCTGACTTCTGTCTTCTGACTTCTGTCTTCGGACTTCTGTCTTCTGACTAAATAAAATCATGACTCATTATATCTAAACATATGGAAACTATTAGAATCGATAGTTGGTTGTGGGCGGTGCGTCTTTTCAAAACAAGGACGAAGGCGTCTGAAGCATGCAAGGGAGGAAAGGTTAAGATTGGCGGACAGAATGCAAAGGCTTCTCGTGATGTGAGAGTTGACGACATAATTGAATTACAGCTGCATGGCATTAAGCGAAAGGTTCAGGTAATTAAGATAGTCAAAAATAGAGTTTCAGCAAAGCTTGTCCCCGAATTACTCAAGGATCTAACATCTCCTGAAGAATACGAAAAACAGGAAATGATTAAACTTCTTAATAAAGAAAAACGTGATAGGGGAACAGGCAGACCAACAAAAAAGGAAAGAAGGATAATATCCAAACTTAAAGATTATTAAAACCAGTACTATGAAAAAGTTTTTTCTAGGAACCTTAATTATATCAACTTTTGTTCTGGTTCTTGCATCATGCTCAGATAAAAAATCAGAATCATTCAGCTTTGCATTCTACAATGTTGAAAATCTTTTCGACACTATTGATGACCCAAATATTAGAGACGAGAGTTATTTGCCCAACAGTAAAGTAGCATGGAATACTGAGAGATACAATCATAAATTAGACAATCTGTCGAAAGTGATGAAAAGTATTGACACAAGTGGGTTTCCTGCTTTATTCGGACTTTGCGAAGTTGAAAATATTCATGTTATTAAAGACTTGATCAATCATACAAACCTAGTAGAGGCTGGCTATAGTATAATTCATCAAGACAGTCCCGATGAACGCGGAATTGACGTAGCTTTGCTCTATAAACCTGACATCTTCAAACCTGTTACTACGAGATTTATTGTTCCTGAATTCAATCCTGAATCAGAAGATAAAACAAGAGATATTCTTTATTCGAAAGGAATTATAGTTAATAGTGACACATTACATATTTTCATCAACCACTGGATGTCAAGATGGGGTGGACAAGAAAAAACAGAACCATTTCGCATTCAAATTGCAGGCACAATCAAACAAGTCACTGATTCAATTTTAAACAAACAACCACTTGCTAACATACTAATTGCAGGAGATTTAAATGATAATCCTTCCGATACTAGCATTCTAAAAGTATTGAAAGCATTAGGGAATTCTAATAAACCTGTTAAAAAATCACTGTACAATTTATCTCTAAGGGAGTTCCAAAACGGAATAGGATCTCTATATTATAAAAGTTGGGATATGTTTGACCAGATAATTGTTTCAACATCTATGGTTACAGGGAAAAATGGGCTAAAAATCAACGCACCTGATCAGATAGTATTTAAAAAGGATTGGATGCTTTATCAACCCAAAGAAGGTCCTGCCCGTCCCTCACGAACTTCGGCCGGAAGTTATTTTGGTGGCTATAGCGATCACTTACCAATAATGGTAAGAATTCAAACTAATCACCAACCTTAATCCCTGCTTCGGGAGTAGTGTCGAAGTTAATTTCTTTCTCAAATTCACCATCTTCGGTCCAAAACTTCCAAACTCCAACTTTCTTTGCTTTTGCAAACTGACCTTCATAGTATTTATTGCCGTTGGCAAAATATGTTATTGTCTTACCTTCCCTGATACCATCAATATAAGCACCTTCGCTCCATATAACTCCATCTCTGTGATAAGATTTCCATAAACCGTCACGCTTTTCGCTATTACTTAGTGCCCCTTCTTTTAGAAGATTTCCATCCTCATAATATTCTCTTTCGTAAACTGCTAACCGCTTTCCGTCTACCATCTTATAATCTCTTTCGATTTGTGGCTGATTATTTGCGTAACTGCTGATTACTTCTGTACCCTCAAGATTTCTACCTGAATTATTACAAGCTGTAAAAAATATCCCGATAGTAATCGAAATTAAAACTAAAACTACTTTGTTCATTGAATTAAATTTATCTGTTAAACTTCAATCTTTTTCCCTTTATGTTTTCAATAAAAACACCATTGTTATAAACTCTATTTCCATTTACAAAAGTAGAAACAACTTTTGAATTGAAAATTTCTCCTTCCATCGGTGACCAACCGCATTTGTAAAGTATGTTTTCCTTTGCAACTGTCCATTTTTTATTCAAGTCAACCAAAACAAGATCAGCTTTGTATCCTTCTCTTATATAGCCACGCTTATCAACTCCAAATAATATTGCCGGATGATGACACATCATTTCAACTATTTTTTCAATCGTGAACCTGCCCCGATGATAAAACTCCAGCATAGCTAACAATGAATGTTGAACCATTGGTCCTCCTGCCGGTGCTTTGAAGTATGGCCGTTCCTTTTCTTCAAGAGTATGTGGTGCATGATCTGTGGCAATAATATCTATTTTATTGCTCAACACGGCTTCCACCAGAGCATCCCTATCTTTGGTGCTTTTTATGGACGGATTCCATTTAATGAAATTGCCTTTCTTACCATAGTCTTTTTCCGAAAACCAAAGATGATGAATACAAACCTCAGCTGTTATTTTTTTCTCCTCAAGTGGCAAATCATTATTAAACAGACCCATTTCCTTCTCAGTTGTAAGATGTAGAACGTGTAACCTTGTTCCATGTCTTTTTGCAAGTTCTACAGCTTTCGCAGATGACAAATAACATGCTTCTACTGACCGGATTTTTGGATGAATACTAATTGGGGCATCTTCACCGTACTTCTCAAAATAATAAGCAGTGTTTTTCAAAATAGTATTTTCATCTTCACAATGCACTGCTACTAATGTGGGTGCTGAAGAAAAAATTCCTGATAACGTCTTTTCATTATCAACCAACATATTTCCGGTTGATGAACCCATAAAAACTTTTACTCCGCAAACCGTATGAGGATCTGTCTTAATAATTTCTTCCAGGTTATCGTTTGAGGCCCCCATGTAGAAGCTATAGTTGGCCAAAGAGGTGATAGCAGCATGTTGGTATTTTTCTTCTAGTAATTCCTGAGTTAAACAGTTTGGAATTGTATTTGGCATATCCATGAAACTGGTAACACCACCAGCAACTGCAGCTTTACTCTCTGTATAAATATCACCTTTATATGTCAGACCTGGATCGCGAAAATGAACTTGATCGTCAATTACTCCAGGCAATAGGTATAGACCTACTGCATTAATTATTTCGTAGCCTGTATAATCAGAAGTATCACTGAAACTGGTTATCTTTTCAATAACATTATCTATTAGAAATACATCTCCAATAAAAGATAAGCCTTCATTAACAATTGTTGCTCCGGAAATTACTTTTTTCACAGAACTCATAATATTTGTTTTTTGTTACAGGTTATTGTTAGAGAACTATTCAAATATTAGTAAGGACCTATCCTAAACTTAAAACGATTTAATAGGCTTAATACGTCCCACAATATTTCTAAATCTTAAATCAAGTATTCCAAATATTGCTTCTTTAAAGATGCTTTTATTCATTTTAGATGTTCCTTCTGTACGATCGGTAAAAATAATAGGTACTTCAACAACATTAAAACCAAGCTTACAAGCTGTATATTTCATTTCAATTTGAAAAGCATAGCCAACAAACTTTATACTATCGAAATCTATTGTGTCCAGTACCTTCCTTGTCCAGCACATAAATCCGGCCGTAGTATCCATAATTTTTAGTCCGGTAACAATACGAACATACATTGATGCATAATAAGACATCAGGACTCTTCCCATTGGCCAATTAACAACATTCACTCCTTCTATGTAACGTGACCCGATTGCAACATCAGCTCCATCATCTTTTGTAGCATTATAAAGTCGTATTAAATCTTCCGGATTATGCGAAAAATCGGCATCCATCTCAAAAATATAATTGTATTCATGATCAAGTCCCCATTTAAAACCACTAATGTATGCTGTTCCAAGCCCTAGTTTTCCTTTTCTCTCTAAAATAAACAACCTATTGTTAAACTCTTCCATCAAACTTTTAACAATTTTGCCAGTACCGTCAGGGCTGTTATCTTCTACAACAAGAATATTAAACTCTTTTTCAAGACTAAAAACCTTACGAATAATGCGTTCGATATTCTCCTTTTCGTTATATGTTGGTATAATTACCAGTTTATCAATCATGCGTGCAATAAAAATTTCTGCGAAAATAGTTTAAAGTTCAAATATACACATTGAATAAAACGAATTTGTTTCCAGCTTAGTACCAAAATGGAAATCATTTCTTTCAGAACTCAAAAATGATAAATTATCATTCAACTACCCTAAGTCAAATAGCGGTAACATTAATTTTAGCAGGTAGTTAATAACGTCATAAACTCTTATCCGGTATTTGAGACACCTTCTAATCGTTTATAATCTAGTATCTTAAGAGATTTACCCTCCATTGATATTATTCCATCTTGTCTAAATTCTGATAATGTTCGTATAGTATTTTCAGTTGTCATTGATATTAATTCACCTATTTCTCTACGTGTAACCGGCAATCTAAAGGTACGGCTAGAGTAAATATGATCAGATAAAAAAATTAGAAAATATGCAATCCTTCCTTTTACCTGCCTTTGGCGTATTTCAAATTGATTTTCAATGATATTGTCAGAAATGCGGCTAATTCCGTTCAATATTCGTAATGTGAATGAACTGTTCGACCTAATAACATTTTGAAAAGTACTGAGTTCAATATCACAAACTTTCGTTTCTTCAATTGCTGCAATTGAATATTTATACACCGAATTTGAGAAAATACTCAATAAACTTATTAAGTCTCCAGGCTTACTAATACTTAAAATATGATCCTTTCCCTTTTTATCTGTTTTGTAAAGTTTTATTAAACCACTACGCAAATATAGGAATGAATTAATTGGATCCCCCTCCTTACGTATAACATCTCCTCTCTTGAAAATAAGTTCTTTCCTTGTGTCGTTTACTGCCTGTAACTCAGCCTCATCCAATGATTCGAATAAATCTTTTCGGTTATTGCAAGAATTGCAGGATTCTATTTCTTTAATTGTTTTCATTCTAAATTACGGTTTTTGACCTTTATAATGATATATATCATATCTAGCCTTATATATATGTAGTTTTATCGATATATCTTTGCATAGTCAAAGTTATTCAATTTAACAATTTAACAAAATATTAACACCAAATAAATACAATAAACATGAAATATTTTAATCATAATCCTTTGCGACCTTAGGATTAAAACAAATATATAGAAATTCCTGAATAGTTTCTCCCCGATTGCTGTCGGGATTGAAAATTCTAAATAAAAAAATCTAAACAAATGAAAAAGTTACTAATTCTCGGAGCTGGTACCGCTGGTACAATGATGGCTAATAAAATGCGGAAAAAGCTTCTACGAAATGAATGGGATATAACTGTTGTTGATCAATTTAAAACTCACTATTACCAACCAGGTTTTTTGTTTATACCTTTTGGCATGTACACTAAAAGTGATGTAATTAAGCCTAAGAATAATTTTTTTCCTGTTGGCGTGAATGTTATTTTCTCTGCAATAAATAAAATCGAACCGGAGAATAACAAGGTAATGCTAGACGATGGAACGACTCTGAAATATGACCAACTATTAATCTCTACTGGTACCCGTATAGCCCCCGAAGAGACTGAAGGGCTTAAAGGTAAACTGTGGTATAAAGAAGTATTTGATTTTTATACAATTGAAGGTGCATTGGCTTTAGCAAATTATTTTAGTACATGGAAAGGCGGTAAACTTGTAATAAATATTACTGAACTTCCATATAAATGCCCTGTTGCCCCTCTTGAATTTGCTTTTTTTGCAGATGCATTTTTTACCAAAAAAGGAATGCGTAATAAAGTAGATATTACTTATGTTACTCCACTGCCAGGTGCTTTTACAAAACCCAAGGCGACCAAAATGCTTGGTCAATTGCTTGAACAAAAAAACATTAAAATTGTCCCCGACTTCAATATAATGGAAGTTGATAACGATGACAAGAAAATTATTGATTATGGTGGCACTGAAATTCCCTTCGATTGCCTTGTTTCTGTACCCACTAACCTAGGTGCTGATTTCATTGAGAATAGTGGTTTAGGCGATGACATGAACTTTGTTAAAACTGACAAAAATACGTTACAACAGGTTGATTACAAAAATATTTTTGTTATTGGTGATGCATCAAATATTCCAACTTCGAAGGCCGGTTCTGTTGCCCATTTTGCAGCCGAAATTATTGAAGAAAACCTCATGTGCGCTATTGAAGGAAGAGAGTTGACAGCAAGTTTTGATGGACATGCTAATTGCTATATTGAAACAGGGTATGGTAAAGGAACTTTAATAGATTTCAATTACGATACTGAACCTCTTCCAGGATCATTCCCTTTTCCTGGAGTCGGCCCATTTGGACTACTTAAAGTTACCAGAATGAACCATTATGGTAAACTACTATTCAGATGGATTTATTGGCACATTCTTCTTAAAGGTAAAGAAATGCCTATAGATTCCGAAATGCAAATGGCAGGTAAAAAATTATAATGCTCAAAATCTATAGATATGGATAATAGTAATATTCAAGATCAGATAAACGACATCAACAGAAAGCTCGATGTTGTACTAGATGAAGTTGTAGCTCAAAGGCAAACCAGACAATCAATTGAAGACTTGACAGATGACTTAACTATAATAAGTAAAGATGTTGTTGCTTCAACTGTGACTGAGCTCGACAATGCAGGCTTGGAAGTTGATGGAGAGGCTGTGAAACAGCTCGCACTCAAGCTTATCAGAAACGTTGATACTATTACTGAACTTTTTGAAATGCTTGAAAGTGGAAAAGATCTGCTGGCAGATCTTACTCCAATAATACAACAAGTTGGACTCGATAGTATTCACTTTATGAATGATATTGAGAAAAAGGGATATGTCGACTTTATACGTCAATCTATGAAAATAGTTGACAATGTAGTTACCCATTTCTCCACTGATGATTTACAAGCATTAGCCGACAATATTGTAACTATATTAGAAACTGTGAAAAGCATTACACAACCTGAAATGCTCAAGACAATTAATAACTCATTAACTGTATATCAGAGTATTCAAATTAGAGATATTGAAGAGTATTCGATATTTAAAGCACTGCGTGAGATGAACTCAAAAGAAATGAGAAAAGGAATTGGATTTATGATAACATTCTTAAAAAATATATCAAGGGAAACTAACCCTCAAAATAATTAACATTAATTAATAATACTAAAAACATAGAGTTATGTCAACAAAAACAATTACCGGAGTTGAAATAAATGTAGACGAAGAAGGATACATGACAGATATTTCACAATGGTCGAAAGAAATTGGCACTGAAATAGCCAATGAAGAAGGAATTGATCTATCCGATAAACATTATGAATTAATAGATTTTATCAGAAACAAAGTTGCCGCAGGTGAAGGTTTAACAATCAGAGGTATTGGTAAATCAGGTATTGTTAATGCTAAAGAATTTTATGCATTATTTCCTGGAGCTCCACTAAAAAAAGCAACTAAAATATCGGGTGTACCAAAACCTACATCCTGCATTTAATAAAGCTTAATTATAATGGAAAAGACTGAAACAATTCCTTTGAAGAAAATTCTATTAATTTGTTCAAAGGCTAGTATCGAGGATGTTTACGCAGCATTAGTAATGGGTAATGGAGCTGTGATGGAAGGTATTGAAACTAAATTATTTTTTACGTTCTTTGGGCTAGATGCAATAACAAAGAACAAGATGAATAAGTTGCACACTGCAACAACAGGGAATCCAGGTATGCGTATGCCTGGAGGTTTACCCTTCCCTACTATGTTAGGTGGGCTTCCCGGGGTTGAAGCCGGTGTTTCTGCAATGATGCGCAAACAGATGGATGCACTTGACATCCCTCCTGTTGACGAATTTCTTGAACTTATTACAGCTGGCGGTGGTGAAATATTCGCCTGCAAACTTGCTATGGATATGTTCAAACTAACCAAAGATGATCTACATGTGGAAGTCAGTGATGTAATAACCGTTGGCGAACTTTACGAGATGTGTGATGGCCCGGGAACGCAAATTGTGTTCACGTAACAGCACCTAACCTTTTAGGTTTTTTCTTCCTGAGAGGTTGAATATAGCAAATACTTATTATTTCGACCTTTAAGGTGCAAGGCCACCTAAGAGGACAGCACTTTCCCGTTGTTGGCGAAAAAGCCAATTATAGAAAGAATACAAATTGATTAAAAACCTCTTCAATAATGGCGAGGTTTTTTTACTTTTGGCAATTCAATTACCAAATGGAAGAGACTAACACAAAAAATGATCAGCCAAAAGAAAAGGTAATGACCTTTTGGGATCACCTTGATGAGTTGAGGTGGCATATTATGAGGTCTCTTATTGCTATTGTTGCACTTGCAATTGTTGCGTTTATTAACCGTGAAATTATTTTTGATCAAATAATACTGGCACCCAGCAGTTCTGAGTTTATTTCAAACAGGGTATTATGCCGACTTGGAGAATGGCTGTCATTAAATGCTCTTTGCATACAAGACATGAAGCTTGATATAATCAACATTAAAATGTCAGGGCAGTTTCTTACACATATGTATATTTCATTAGTTGCAGGCTTTATTCTGGCTTTTCCTTATATATTATGGGAAATATGGCGATTTGTTAAACCAGCAATGAAAGAAACTGAAAGAAAATATTCAAGTGGTGGAGTTTTCATCAGTTCAGTATTGTTTTTAATGGGCATCCTATTCAGTTACTTTTTAATTGTTCCATTAACAGTTAATTTTTTAGGCACTTACCATGTTAGTGAATCTGTTCACAATCAAATATCCCTTTCCTCATATATTAGCACGGTTGTTTCGGTTACATTTGCTGTAGGACTTGTTTTTGAACTGCCAATACTGGTTTACTTTCTAACAAAGATAGGTATGCTTACTCCTGATTTTATGAAACGGAACAGAAAGTATATGTATGTTATTATGCTGATACTAGCGGCAATTATTACTCCACCTGACATGTTTAGCCAGGTTCTTGTTGTTTTTCCACTCATTATTTTGTATGAATTCAGTATAGGGGTATCTAACAGAATATACAAGAAAAGTCAGGCAGAATTAGCTTAACTTCTTTCCTGATTCACAGGACAAATCTGCTAACATTAATTTTTATACCATGATGGTTGTCCTGTTGCAAATCCCATTGTTAGCTGATAGAATCTTTCCATAGCCTCAACATGAACCCAGTGTGATGCACCTTCTATTGTAATAATCTCGGCATTTGGGAAATTATATCTAATCTGATCGAAATCTTCAAGTAATATATAATCGGATGCACCCCCCTTGATAAATATTGTTGGCTTTTCAAACTTTGTTGTTGTCTCAATGGCATCGAACATCTTATCAAGATTATTCTCAAGTCCTGCCAGGTAGATTCGCCATTCAAAATCATTTTTATCATTACGGTGCAGATTCTTCATAATAAACTGGCGAATCCGTAATTCAGGAATAGAAGCTGCCAACTGTTTTTCCACATCACTTCGTGTAACAACTTTACTAAAATCAATAGCTTTCATTGCATCTATTATCTTTCGATGATGTTCGCGAGGCCCATAAGCTTTGAGGGTAATATCAACAACAACAAGTTTTTTTACAAGATGTGGATTTTCGAGGGCAAAACGCATTGCTACCTTCCCACCAAGAGAATGGCCAATTAATATCGGGTCCTCAATTTCATGGTCATCAATAAAATCGAACAGGTCATCTGTTAAGGCTAAATAGTTGAAATTGTCACTTTGTGGAGACTGGCCATGATTTCGTTGATCGACTACGAATACTTCAAATCCTTCCATTGCAATCCGACGAGCATAACTCACCCAATTATCTGAGATACCAAACAAACCATGTAGTATTATTATAGGCTGATTGCCTTTTTCACCATATCTATGATAGAATAATTCCATTGTGTAAAATTATGAAATTAAGGGGAAGTATTGTGGGTATTGTTCTGCTATATAATCGATAATTTTAAACCGAATATTACTAATTTTAAACTTTTTAACCAATAACTCAAAATCATGGTTATCAGGCTGTTGCACACCACAACTATCATTGGGCAATTTTGAACCGAGCTTTCTTAACTGCTCTGCTTTACTTATTGCTGCTATATGGTACCCTGTAACAAACGTACTATTCTAATGTCTGTATTCGATATGATATTTTTGCAGATCCCGTTCCCAATCGGCACTTTCTATTATCTCTAAAAGAATCCTGTCAACTCTTGCAAGTAGCGCGTAGTTAGAAGATGCAAAACTGAAATATTCTTTAGCATATGAAGTTGGAACAATCTCAATTCTTTCATCTAATTTGCTACTGTGTACAGCATAATTTAACACAGCATCATCATAAACAAAAGCTGAAATCTTGTCATTATCAACAGCTATAAGACCGTCCTCAACTGTATTATAATTTGAATACTGTATTCTATAAAGGTCTAATAATTCAGAAGATCCTGAACCAGGAATGCAGCCAACCTCAGATTTTCTAAGATCATCAAAACTACTAATTTCCGTCTTTAATCTGTTTATCGTTAAGCTGGAACTTATACTAGCTGTTAAACCCGATATCATTATAACAGCTGTAAACATCCATATAATTGATATTAATCTGCCAATAGGCGTAATAGGTGACTTATCTCCATAACCAACAGTTGCCATAGTTACAGCCGACCACCAAATACCTGACCCAACACCATGTATTCCTTTACCAAATTGCTTTGCATTTCTCTTCCGTTCCAGAGCCCAAATAATAGTTCCGAAGATTGATATAATCAATAGCAATGGAATTAGTGATTTTAAAAACCCAACTGAGAAAATATTTGATATTAATGTAATAAAATCTTTATCCATATCGGATTTCGTTGCATATGCAAGGTTTGTTATATAATATGGTTGCGTAAACCCAAATTCTCTAATCCGTGTTGAAGTAACCATTAATGGAGATATCGCAATATCGACTTCGCCACTTTCTATCGCTTTTAAGAGATCAGGTAATTCATATTCGACCAAAGTATATTTCGTATTTAAAGAATCTGCAATCTTCGTCCATAGATCCAGTGATGCACCAATATATTGATTATTATTTTTCATAATAAAAGGAGGTTTTATTTGAACCCCAACTTTTAACACATTCACATCCTCTATAGCATTAATTTCAACTACAACTAATAATAGAATTATAATTAAGTACAGTTTATTAAAAGTTTTCATTATTATAATTTAGGTTATCTATTTTCCTGTTCTCATCCTGAATAATTCAATAAAATTACTATTTTTACTGCACAAATCTATAAAAATCACATTATGAAACGATTAATTATTGCAACACTTTGTGGACTCCTGTTTGGTTTAGTTTGTTTTGGCTTTGCCTGTAATTGGGGATCGAATGAATTGGCACCATGGCTTGGCATAACTATTATTTCCGGACGTATGCTAATGGGTTTTGGCATCGGCATTAGCCGTTTTAACATGGGTCATTGGGCTATTAATGGTATAGTAATGGGTCTGATTTTCAGTATTCCTGCTGCTTTTGGCTCTATGATGGGCCCAGAGAATGCAGAAATGAGCACTCAAATGATAGCTATTTCTACGGTAGTAATGGGAATGATCTATGGATTTCTGATCGAACTTATTACTTCTGTACTTTTTAAGGCTAAAGTTTAATTAGATTGCATCCTAACCTTTCAGGTTTTTTCCATCGTGAAAGGTTAGGATATTTTTAATTCACGCAAGTAAAGCTGGATGGTGTTTTCAAGTCCGTAATTTAATGAGTCACAAATTAATGCATGCCCAATAGACACTTCCTTCAGCCAAGGGATTTTTTCAACAAAATAATTTAAGTTAATAAGACTCAGGTCATGCCCTGCATTGAGGCCAAGTCCCAATTCTTTGGCCAGCACAGCAGTTTCAATAAAGGGTTTGACAGCCTCTGATTTGTTTTCGATATATCCAAGTGCATAACTTTCGGTGTACAGTTCAATTCTGTCCGCTCCTGTTTTTGCTGCGCCTGCAACAATATTCATAACTGGATCGACAAAAATAGATGTACGAATACCAGCTTCCCTAAATCTTCCGATTACGTCAATTAGAAATCCCTTATTATTGTTTGTATCCCAACCGTGATTTGAAGTCAACTGTCCTGGATCATCAGGTACTAAAGTAACCTGATCTGGTTTATTAGCCAATACCAGATCAATAAATTCGGTAGTTGGGTTGCCCTCGAAAATCCACATCTTGTAAAAAAACTTGTTGTTGTTGATATTACCCTCAAAGCTTATGGGCCTCGAGAACATCATCGAAAGATAATAGATGCAATGAAAGCTATTGATTTTAGTAAAGTTGTTACACG
>NYYH01000058.1 GCA_002686705.1 Bacteroidota bacterium | reverse complement strand
GTGTTATTTAAAATTATTAAGATCATTATCTAATATTTTTAATTTAAGTTCTAAAGAAATAAAACATCTAATTAGTGATAAAAATGGGAATTTAAAAATAAATTTAGAGCATAATCGAATTAAATTGAACGATAAATTTTATTTTTCATTCAGAGAGTCATTTAAAGAATACTGGTTATCTTTATCAGGTTTAGGTTCTTTTACAAGAACAATGATTCCAGATTTTTCAATTTACAAAAAAAATAAAAATAATTATCAATTACTTGTTTTTGATTCTAAATATCGAGTAAATACACAACTTAATGAAGCAATTTCATCTATTCACACTTACAGAGATGCTATTGTATATGATGACTTTAATAAAATTAAACAAACTGTCATAGGCTCATACTTGCTAACACCTCAAGATTTTAATACATATAAACAAGATTGGAAACAAGAAAAAATGCCAAATAGGATATTTCATCCTTATTATAAATCTAAATTTAAGTTTGGAGCGATAACTTTTAAACCAGGATTAACAAATTTTGAAATTGATTTAATTATTAAACATATTTTACAAGATTCTTTTTATATAAAATTATAAATAACTAATCATTAAAAAAAAGACTCCCATAAAACATAAAATTCATTGACACTACTTTATTATATTATTAAAACACATTTACTGTAGCGGAAGGTGAAATATATAGATGTGATATAAATATTTTTTGGATAGATAAATGAAATACATATACTAAATAGAATTAATTAAAATTATTAATAATGAAAAACATATATTACTTCAAGTGAAAATACTTAAATTTGAGTTTAATAAATATCATTAATATTTAAATATGTTGATTGAAATATAAAAAGAAATGAAAGCTTTCTCAAGTATGTCATTAATGTTTGATACAATACGTTATAAAGCAATACTTTCATATGATCGTTATGAAGAGTACCACTATGGAAATTGTTTGTGACAAAACATCTTGACAGAAAATCACCATATGCGTATAAATTGATATTCTATCTTGAGATTCGGATGTTTCTGCATCAGCACAAGCCAGTGCTGGTCCGAACAGCAACCTTTACAGGCATGCCCTGAAGGTGCTAGCAGTAACTTCGCTTTGCGAAGATTGATAGGGGCGCAAGCCAAAATGCCTGAGTTATGACTTCGTTTCTTTCAAATCTTACAGAGGGATTACTGGCATCCCACTCTTTCATCGGACTATATGTTCGTTTCGAAAGGAATGTCGATGTTCGTAAAAAATCTAGCCATTGTGATTTTCTGTGGTGGGAAAGATGGATATCCCTGCAAGGGAGGTCATTCATACCCATTCATAGCCAAGCGCAATCTTTCTCAAATTGAGAATTATCAGGTCGCAATCAATGAGTCAGTGATTCATGGGTGGACCACTGAAAACTATCAAAGTTCTCATTGCCCAGAATGCTCGTCTGAATCTACTTCTCTAACTTCTGAGAGTTCAAGTAATTCTAAAACCGACAGTTTCTTGAACTGATGACAGGAGATAAAAAATGAAAATCAATCTGAAAAATGTTTTAAAACGTGGTGGCATTATCTTCAGAACAATCGGAAGCGCAATGCCTGGACTTTCATTTCAGGCTCTCAGAATTGTTTATCCGAGAAAATCAGAAGTAGAACTTTGGTATGGCGGTGATGATGTTCAGTATGAGGTTATCGAGACACTGGATGGTGAACTGAACTATAGAGATGTTGCTCTAGCCATTAGAAATAGTGAAGCATTGCAACTTCCAGATTCTTATTTTCACGAGATGAAAGTTGAAGGAGTTAGTGGGCTTTGGAAAGAAATCCTTTGTATCAGCCTTCACGAAGAACATCGTGAGATAATCGATTATCTTCTTTCTTTTGATGATAATGAATTAGAAAGGTTTTGGAGAACTAACGGTCCGTTCATGTCGGAAAATGATTTCAATGATGAATTAATAGAAAATTTAACTCATATCATGGAATACAGAATTCCAGAAACTGACAAGAAGGGAACATTGAGTCACATATTCAGTATCTCATCTGCTTCGAATTCATTATGTTTAACAGACTTGGATGCGGATCTTGAAATCTGGGAAGAGGAAGAGGAGAAAAGACTAGAATTTGAGTCTGAAATTGCAGTGGTAAGGCAAAGAGAAATAGAGACAGTTCTTGCTCCCTTTCAATCAAAGATTGATTTAGCAGTTCAAAGTTGCACTCAATTTTCAAATTTTACTGATCATTATCCTGATCAATTACAAAGCAATTTAAAAATATTTCTAAAAAATTATGCTGTTGAGAATCAATGCTTACCTAATAGAAGGATATGTGTATTTCGCTGGGCAGTGTGGATTCGACGATATGCATACAGATTTTCCGAGTCGAATAAAATCTGGGCTGACATTCGAAAGGGATCTTCTTCGGAATTTCGTGAAATTTGTGCAATCGGGTATATTGACTTTAAAGCAATGAATCAACTATTTAAGTGGGATGATTGATCTGAAGCGAAATTCTAAAAGAGAACTTGTCGAAGCAAAAGGAATTCGTACTCGCTCAAGTTCAATTTATCGACCCAAACAGTCAGAGGATTTCAAACTCAGCCGAAGCAAGTTCTCTGACTTCCTCACATGCAAGAGATGCTTTTATCTAGATAGAGTTAAAGGGCTTGATGCTCCAGGTACACCTGGATGGACTCTCAATGAGACGACTGATCTCCTCCTAAAAAAAGAATTCGACAAATGCCGTACTGCTCAAAAGCCTCATAGAATCTTCACTAAGTATGGTCTGAATCATATTGTACCCTTTTTACACAAAGACATAGATAAGTGGAGAGATTCATTACGGCACGGTCTCTCCATTCGCTTTCAGAAAACAAACATCATTCTTAGCGGTGGAGTAGATGATGTTTGGCAGGACACTAGAACTGGAAAGTTGATAATTGCTGACTACAAATCACAGGCTAACAACAAATCTCTTGAGCCATGGGCTTATCTAAGTGATGTCTATCACGAAGGATATAAAGTTCAGATGGATTTCTATGGTTATCTCCTGAGCGAGATGAATTTCGATGTCTCAGATAAGTTTTATTTTCTGGTTTGCAACGCAAATAGAAAGGCAGATGGATTCTTCGGGAAACTTGATTTTGAAGAAGTACTGATTCCTTACAAATGGAATGCCCAATGGATACCTAGAAAAGTTTCTGAGATGATTAACTGTATGAATAGTGAGGAGATACCAGAATCAAATGTTGCTTGTAAGAACTGTGCTTATGCTAAACAGAGAGGGATTGTGGAATGAATATCATCTTAAATAAATTTATGAGAATTTCACAGCACCTTCATCTATCCATCTCCATAGAACTAAACAAGCAGTACTTCTATAGGGTTTCCATTTGTATGTTATTTTTTTGATTTTCTGATCATCGATATTTTCTTCTTCGTAAAGTAGCCTGATTGCTTTTTTGATAGTAACATCTCCCCATGCAAATACATCAGGATGATTCAGATAAAATAATGCAAAAATGCTTGCACTCCATATCCCTATACCTTTGATCTTCTTTAAACTCTCTATTAATTCATCTGAATCCTTTGCTTTCAATTCATTTAAAAACTCAGGTTTTTCTAAAAAGAATTCTGCCAAGTTCTGTATATATCTCGTTTTCGCGTTTGATAATCCACATTTGAGAATTGCGTGAGATTCAGTTTCCTTTATTTGAAAGGGTGTAATTTCCTTATTTTCGAAAAGATGTTTTAGTCTACTGAATATAGTAGATGCGGCTGCACTTGAAAGTTGTTGTCCAGAAATGATCCTAACAAGTGCTTCAAAATTTGGTTCCCTTTTATCGGGTTCTTTAGGCTTAATCTGCTTTATAACTTTTCCAAGAATTTCATCTTCTTCTGAAAGATGATTTAAAGCGTTTTTAAAATCCAAACTATTTTCTTTAGTTTTTTTGATCATTTGGTTTTAACAACTTACCAACACTATTTCGTTTCGATTCCCTTGTGTCCTCTCTATCCTTCTTGCCCTTTCACATTCCCATTCATTTACAGGATCACTCCGATCCCATTCTTCAAACATTTCTCGGTTCTGATTTGAAATGATTCCTTTGCCTGGGTAGACAGAATCCATATACATATAAGTCCTTGCGATCTCACCACGAATCTCATCTCTAGGTTCTACTTTTCTTCTCTTGATCTCTACATCACATTTACCAAACTCTCTATCCTCACCCTCAATGATAGTCATTGGATAGTTACTCCTTAATCCATTGACCTCACCAATTGCTGGAAAAAGGTTGTACATATCTGCTTCCATTCTCTTGAATTCCCTGTTTACCTTACTCGCACACCTTCGTCCTTTGTATTTCTTGCCGTTCTTCTTCACACATTTGGGGTGCCCGACTGTCCATTCAGAGAAGAAGATTCCGAAGACATATGCAGGGACAACATGTTCCCACTCAATGCGGTTTGCTCGTTTGTTATTTTTCTTTGGAATATATCCACATGAAGAGAAGTTAGGAGTCTTCCCCTTGAACGAACAACCGCAGTAGAGAGTGATTGGATTATCTTGATAGACTTTTGCTAATTGTTTCTTGGACTTTGAAAAGGACGATATAGTTGTATTTTGCGATAGAACAAATGATGGGATAAGTAGAAGTGAGATCGTTATGGACAGAAAGACTTTCATCAGTTGAAATTACACTAGGTTTGAAAACTCTTCAAGTTTGTCAAATCATTAAGATCATGAATTTAAATTTCTTTACATTCAAAAACCATTTTCTTCCCTTTTTAGAGTATTTTTTAAATTAATTTTTAACTATTGATTCATATCTTTGCTTTAATAATTGGATTAAATAATCTATATTATTATCATCACCAATTTCAATCTCATAGAAATAATTCTTTGCATCAGTTCCATCTCTATTCCCGTGTCTTTCTTCATATCCTTCCCAAATTTTTTCAACTTTATTTGTTAAATTTTTATAATCATTTAATTCGATATATGTTTTACCTTTACTTCCATCACCGAAAATAGTTCCACCAGTGATTCTTATTCTAATACTATTTTTTCTAAATCTAAAATAACAAATTGTAGTATGATTTTCATAACAAAAACGTCTATATGATTTACGATCAATATATTTTGTTCCTATAAATTCTGATGGAATCAATTTATGATCTATCTTCTCCCATAATATTTTTGTAATTTTTGATGTATTTTTTAGGAGTTTTTTAAGATTATAAACTTTGATTTCTTTATTAACATTTGTTATTGTTGGATTTTTTGATCTATTATTTAGATTTTGATTTGAATTAGATAGAATTGGATTAAGTGATATTAAATCATTTGAATATTTTTTAATCTCCCAAAGTTCAAAGGGAAGGTCTTTAAAATTAATGCTATTTTTTTGATGAAGAGTGAAGAATGGAGAAATGAATATAATTCTGGTTTGAGTCCAATCAACTTCATTAATTTTTAAATTAGTTCCAAAAACTTCATTATATTTTTCAAGTGTCTCAAATTTTTTATGCAAGATCAGTGATAAATAAGAGTATCCTTGATCAATAATAGAAAAAGAATAGTCTTTTTTATATTCAATTATAACAAAAGATTTGGATTCTTCATCATAACAAAGTGAATCTATTCTAAAATTGTCTAGTTTGAATTCTGAAGAAATAAACTTTAAATTAAATAAATTTTCAGAATTTTTTTGAATAAGAAATTGGATTTCTTTTTCTTTGTCAAAAGATTTAGATTCAATTAGTGAAAGATCTTCTCCATTTAAATTGTATAATTTCATAACAAATTCAACTTATTTTCTAAAGATAGTAGTTTGTTCTTCAACTCTTCATAATCATCAGACAAGTTCTGAACGATCTCAAAGAACTTAGATCTTTCCTTCTCAATATGAACAAGTAACCTCTTGTCTGGTTTGAACCATTCCCCTGTGGTCTTTGAGTTTTGAAACTTCCTGTGGATTTCCTTTTCGTATTCTTGACTCCCTTTGACATATACCAACATCCTTAACTCTCTGGAATTTGATGTTTGGTGTTGTGAGAGTCTCTTGATAGGGTCATCTGACCATCCAATTTTGATGTTCCCATCCATTTCCTCTTGGATGTAGTAGACAAACCCCTCTTCTTTTTTGGGTTCGATTGGTTTTGATTCTTCTTGAGAAATTTGAGTTTCTTTTGGTTGAGTCTTTTTCTTTTGTTTTCTGTTTTTAAAGTCCTGAAACTCTTTGAAGTTGTTTAAATACTTGTCATCCAGTTTATCAATGTCCTCCTTAAAAACTTTTTCACCTCTTGGAGTTATTTGATATTGACCTCTAGTTACAGTCTGAATAAGTTGGGATTGTCTAAGAAATTGGATGGTCAGATGACCCTATCAAGAGACTCTCACAACACCAAACAT
>NYYH01000103.1 GCA_002686705.1 Bacteroidota bacterium | reverse complement strand
TGAAATAATCAAGAAAGTTCCTCCAACTAAAGGACATTGGATGATGATGGGAGTCTCTAGGCCAGCCACAGAAGGGTACCGCGTTAAAGCTGGTGATCTCATAGGATATGGACTAGGGGAAATTATAGTGAAGAGACATCTAGATGGGTCTGGGATTCCCAGCCCATGCAACTCTGCCAATTTACGGCAAAGCTTCTTACTGAGTAAACTCTCAGGATGCAGGGCTAAAGTCCAGCTCCACTCAATTTTTGAGTTTATGACTGATGATGTATTTAATGAATACCAGAAAATTGCCGATGTATCGAGGTCAGACTTTATAATAACTGCAGAAGAACGTGCCAAGAACCCGCTAGTATGCGAGGGTGACGACTTTGCTAATGAAGGAAATTCTGATGACCCTGAAGTTTATGTGCAACTTCAAGTTTCATCTCCGCCGAATAAAGATAATTTAGGCCCTGATGTATTAGAAACGACTTCCTCTGAATCCTCTCCAACTAATGGATCTTCCAAAAAACCATAAGATATTTATCTGACCATAGATTATATACATACTTACAGATTGAGTATTATATCAGAATGATCATAAATTGATATTTAAAACCTTGTTTTATTTTGTACCATAACTAACCCCTAACTTTTGAGACTCTTATTGTGGTACGCGTAGAAGCAGTTAATTCTAAATAGAGTATGTCTTATAGTTCTTGTTGTTAGGTTGATAGGTAGGTTGTTAGCTTGTGGGGTTGTAGATGATGTAGGGGGCATGGCTTAGGCTTTCTTGTTTGGGCTTATACATAGGCATGACAAACTTTTTTTTACAAAAAGGGTCTAAAATTCGTATGGTGTAAATGAACCTATAACAGTTCAATAATATTCAATAATATTAAAAAATACACCCGAAACAGTCGATAAGGTGCAGGTAAGAATATGGGTAACTCCTCCTCATCATGGTTCGGGTAGAAATTTGATGGAACTTAGGATACACAAATTACAGTGGTTGAAGCGAACCTTCGTTGGTAATTATTGTTTATTGAAATTCCCTGTGAGAATCCTAAGTCCATCAAATTAATCTCTAGTGCAAGGCTTCTCGCACACGCGTAGGGAAATAAGTATCTCAAAAGTACCTAATTTAATAATGGCACAAAATCCGACAATATAAAAAAAGAGTTGATTTTAAAAGATTTAAAATAATGCCTACTATAGTTATCAGTATGACAAGTTATTCCTGTGGGAGTATGACAAGTTAAATGTCACTAGCTGTAATGCATGGATTGATGCTCTTGATACCACCAATAAACTACAAAAAATAGATATGTTCGTAGGTGGTTTGTGGGTGGTTTATATTCAGCACCTAGAATAACAGAAGATATATTTTAAATATCTTAAGAGGGAGAGGTGTCACCTTGCACCAGAGGTGAATTAAAATACTTTCAGGTCGTAGCAATCTTCTTCTGTGTGACCTTTAGCTTTATGCTCTTTGTCTGTATGCATAGCACCGGTTAATATTTCTGCATATACCTTTGGCTCTGTGTCTTCTTCTCCGTCATTAAGCCACTCAAACAGCAATTCCTTAATGCCTTGAGGAGTTTCAGGGTCTTTGATAACTTCTTCCACATTCTGTAGCTGCTGCTTCCATTGGTCTTGCTCTTTGCTATTCATATATATCTCCAATATATTCTTTTAATAATCCATCTTGTTCAGGTAGGTTCTTGTATTCTTCCCCTAATACATATGCGCATATAAAGGTTGTTACTTGTTGCTTAATATATCCGTTCATAGACTTAGCTAGTTTTTCTCTGATAGCTACATTCTCAGGGTGGTTTCTGTCGGGGTTAATGTATTGATTGCGTTGGTCTATATTGATGTTTAAATCACCCGTATTCAAGCCATACAGCTTTGATTGTTCCGATAGTACCTTAGTTGTAATAGTTGCCCATTGTGTAGCCCTGAAATCTTTACCAGGTAAGGCCCTGTAACTAAATATGACATTACGGTTGCAGCAGCACTATTACGGGGTTTCGCAACATTTATCAAAACCCATCAAAATAAGTTCTGATATAATATAGGCTAATAATATCTTTTAATTATTTGTTTGCAAAGGATGATGAGATGAAAGAAGCAGTAATTGTAGTCGATATGGTTTATGACTTTGTTTATGGTATCCTTCAAACTGATCGTGCTCAAAAAATAATTCCTCCAATACAATCATTAATTAAATCTGCAAGAGAATCAGAAAATGAAGTTGTATTTGTAGGTGATGCTCACTTACCTACAGACCCTGAATTAGAAGTATTTGGAGAACACGCTATGAAAGGAACTCCTGAATCAGAAACAATAAAAGAGCTACAACCTCAGGAAGGTGATCATGTTCTAGAAAAAAGAACTTATTCTGCATTCTTTGAAACTGGGCTTGATCTCCTATTGAGAAGATTAAAAGTTGATTCTATTGTAATAGCTGGGCTTCATACTCATATTTGTTGCAGACATACTGCAGCAGATGCTTTCCACAAAGGCTATGGATTAACTATCGCTACAGATTGTGTAGAAGCATTAACTGATGAGGATCACAACTCTGGATTAGAGTACATTAAAACGATATACAATGCTAAATCATTAACTTCTGGTGAAATTATAGAATCCTGGACTACAGGAACTAAAGTTAAAATTTAATATCCATTTTAACAATTATATTAGCCATACCTATAATTTGATATTACGGTTGCAGCAGCAGTGTTACGGTGTTTTGCAACATTTACCCAAACATTTACCCAAACGCAAGAAGATACATTCTGCTACAATATGAGCTATTAATAAGGTAACTACTGAAGGTAGTAAATTTATCTTGAATTAGTTTGAAATACTATAAGGATAATTGCCAAGGAGAAGGTCGCGAGTTCGAATCTCGTCTTCCGCTCCACTCTTTCTATGAAGGGAAACTTCATATATCGTACTATTTTAAAAACTAAAATAATTAATATGAAAGTTAATATTACATATTGTGGTGCTTGAAATTATTTACCAACTGCACAGGCTGTGTCAGAAGAAATAAAATTACAATATAAAAATGCTACTATCAATCTTAATGAAAAAGACAAAGGCATTTTTGATGTCGAAGTAGACGGAAAAATAATATTTTCAAAATACCAAGAAAACAGATTTCCAAACTCTAATGAAATCATCGAATTAATATCAAATAAAATCAAATAGTTTTTTTATTGCAATCAAAAGTAGAATAAAAAAAGAGTCTGCAGTTGATTTAATTAGAGTTTTGTAAAGCTACCAGACTCATTTCCCATAATCAGAACCATCTTCTAGTCTTTTCTTTGTATGATTGAAAATCTTCTTTGAAGAGAATCGCCATTGCTTTCTCCTCTGGAATAATCTGATACTTAGTAATAAATAATACAAATATAGGGATTATTATTAACCCTCCTACTAGACTAAATTGTATTGAGATTGAGCACAGTAGTAATAACATTCCTAGATACATTGGGTTTCTTGAGTACTTGAAAACTCCATTAGTAATTAGACTTGATGCTTTCTCAGGTTTTGAGGGGTCAACAGTAGTTTCGTGTTTTTTGAATAACCGAATAGCAGATAAGAAGATAAAAAAACCAATTAAAACAAAAATAATACTTATTAGTATTGAGTAATCAAAAGAGAATGTTGGAAATAAGTAACTAGAGCAATATATTCCCAAACCACAAAACAGGGTCACAATTGGTGGTGGGATTTTATTGTTCATTATTTAGATGAATTTAAAGATGAAGTTCTTAAAGAAGTCAATAAGAACTATAAAGGTAAAATAATTTGGGCTGATGAACTTATGAGGGTAAATTTTTAGTTTCTTTTTGTGCAAGCCATATTCCAATTATAACGAGTGATAATGCTAATCCATGGTATATTTCAAATGATTGGTTTAACAAGAAAATGGCAAGAAAAGAGCTAAAAATTGGGACTATATTTGTATAAACTACTGCTTTTCCTGGCCCAGCTAAATCTACACCTCTTAGATGACATATTTGGGCGACACAGGATGGGAAAACTGCGATTAACAATGTGATGACCCAACCTTCAGTTGTAGGATAAGACATTCCAGATATAACAAATTCAACGATAAATAATGGTAGTGCAATAAACATAGCTATTACAGACAATAATGTGAAGAATGCAATTGCCGAAATTTGTATACGTGATTTTAGTGCAATTGTATAATAAGAGTACATAAAACATGCAATAAGCATTAATAAATCGCCACGATTTATTTCAAGCTCCAATAATGAATTTATATCACCTGATAAAGTAATGATAATGACTCCAACTAATGATATTGATACACCAAGCCCCTGAATTAAATTTATCTTTGTCCCGTATGACATATATGCACCAAGGATTACAAATATAGGCATTGCACCCTGTAATATCCCAATGTTTATTGCAGTAGTTTCGTGTGCCGCGGTATAAAAAAGTAAATTAAAACCACTGAATCCCATGAATGTCATAAAAATAATTTTAATAATTTGTGGTTGTATTAAATTCCATTTAGATTTTACTTGATTGCCATATGTTACCCATAAAAAAGTACTGACAAATAACCATCTTAAAGGAACGATGTGAAGAGGAGATATTTCGCCTACGGCTAATTGCCCAAATATAGTATTAAACGCCCAGCATAAAGTTGCGGTTATAAGTAATAACGATGGCATGTTATAGAATTTGTTTATTAAAGTTTTCATTCTGGATTAATTTTCAAATAACTTTTTATTCTGCAAGTATGTAATCTGCTCCCAAGTATGTTCTCTGTTCATTTCCCATACTAAACAGATACACACTTACAGATTGAGTATTATATCAGAATAATAATAAGATTCAGTAATTCATTGTCAGATTATGTACTAATATTTTATAATAAATTATGGATAATAAAAAAATAATCATAGAGAATGTTAGAACTAGATACGGTGAACTAGCGAGGGAAGCAGCAAGCTGCTGCGGTGAAGGCGGCGGATTTGCATCTGCTTCGGAAGTTTATGACCCCAAACATATTGAAAAATTACCCGAAGAGGCTCTTGCAGCATCCGCAGGCTGCGGCAATCCAAACGCAATCGGGGAGTTGAGACAAGGTGAAACGGTAGTGGATTTTGGTAGCGGAGGTGGTATTGATTGCTTTCTTGCTTCAAATATGGTGGGTGAAAATGGGCATGTAATCGGTGTTGATATGACTCCTGACATGATCGACCTAGCAAACAAAAACAAGAGCAAAATGGGAGCAAAAAATGTTGAATTTCGATTGGCTCTGATTGACGACACTGGAATTAAATCTAATTCAGTAGATGTAATCATTTCCAACTGTGTCATTGTACTTGCACCGGATAAAGACAATGTTTTTAAGGAAGCTGTACGAATTCTTAAAAGCGGTGGGCGAATACATATCTCTGATCTAATGCTGACAAATGAACTCCCTGACACTGTGACTGCTGATATTGATAACTGGACTGCTTGTATTGCTGGTGCAGAATTAGCTGATGTGTACATAAATAGAATGAGAAATGCAGGATTTAGCAAAGTAGAAGTAGTTTCTGATGTTCCTTATCGAAGTGAATCAGAAACAAATGAGGATTGGGTAGCTTCATTACGAAGCATAAACATACTAGCAATAAAGTAATTGATATTTGAGAAATTTAAAATTGAAACCCAAACAATTACTCCAAAAATACCTGAATCAAAAAATGAAGCAAGGTTAATAATAGTAATAAAACAATATTTTAAAAGTAATATTTCCTTACTTAAATCTTATTTTTTTATTGCAATTCCATCTCAGCTTATTTCGAGGGTTGTAGTGGGGTTTTTTCCTATAGCAGAGGTTCACTTTAAATGAAAATGGGTACTGAATTTAACTTAGAAATAAAAAGGACTTCAAGAAAAAAAACAATATCTTTCATTATAAAAAATAATATTGTACAAATAATTGCTCCTAAAACCTTGTCCGACATTAAAATAAAATCATTAATACATAAAAAATCAAATTGGATAGAAAGTAAATTAAAAGAAAATAAATTAAAAACAAAAATTGTTTTTAAAAATTTTGAATCTGCTGAAAAATTTCTATATTTAGGAAAAAATTACAAGCTTAAATTTATCTTGGATTCTAAATATTTGGTAAAACTTAAATCAGGAGAAATTCAAGTTTGTATTAATACCAAAAAAAAATCTGATAAAAAATATAGAAAAAAAATTGTTCAAAATTGGTTTCAGGAAAAAGCTTTATCATTCTTGACTAACATGACTATGGACATTGCTAATGAAATTAAATTAAATCCCAAATTAGTTAAAATAAAATCATATAAAAGTAGGTGGGGAAGTTGTAATTCAAAAGATGTGATTACATATAACTGGAAGCTTATAATGGCTCCCAAATCAATTATCAAATACGTTGTTATACATGAATTATGCCATTTAAAATATCTTAATCATTCTAAGAAATATTGGAATCAAGTGGGTAAATATGTTCCTGATTATAAATACAAAAAACAATGGTTAAATCACAACGCTAATACATTTGAGTGGTAAATTGATTTTTAAGATTAATTAATAAAACTATAAGCTTAAGCAGAAATGGATCACTTTTACTTAAATTACTATTCATTAATATGAAGTGTAGGTTGTTAATTGATAGTGTATTAGTTGATAGGAGGCATGGCTTAGGCTTTCTGTTGTTAGGTTATACATATGCGTGACAGACTTTTTTTTACAAAAAGGGTCTAAAATTCGTATGGTGCAAATGAACCTATAACAGTTCAATAATATTAAAAAAATACACCCGAAACAGTGGATAAGGTGCAGGTAAGAATATGGGTAACACCCTCCTCATCATGGTTCGGGTAGAAATTTGATGGAACTTAGGATACAGACAGGAATTGTTGAAACGACCCTTCGTTGGTAATTATTGTTTATTAAAATTCCCTGTGAGAATCCTAAGTCCATCAAATTAATCTATCTGTTTTAATCTCAATCATAAATGTATTTTACATCATGCACATTCCTTGACCATATTCTTGACCAT
>NYYH01000057.1 GCA_002686705.1 Bacteroidota bacterium | reverse complement strand
TTATACTGGTTGTCTCACTCCCATTATTTCTTATTCTTGGCTGCAAGAAGTCAGATGATTCATCAACTTCAACTTCAACTTCAACTTCTACTTCAACATGTACAGTTTCATATACGGCTGTCGGCAAAGTCGGAGATATTTCATCAAATTTGGTTACTGCTGCTTTGGCTAAAAGTGCCAGTTTTACAAAAGGCCTCACCGTTTTTGGCATTAGCCTGCTGGCGACATCGGGAGTGTCAGATGCGAAACTCTTACATGCAGCAAATGTTACAGCTGAACTGCTTGATAACGATGAAAACGGAACCGTAGATAATCTGTGCGTTGTGGCAAAATTAAATGATCTGAGTACTTATGTGACCATGTACAATACAGATGACAGCGAATTTAACACCGATACACTGGCAGAAGCTGGTGCAGCAAAATATTCCGGATTAGGAGCAAATGAAACTGTAGATAACTATGCGGATAACTCGAGTCATGACGCAAGTATTGAAGAAATATTTCACTTGATAACTCAGTATGGCTATTCAAATGTTTATCCAACCGTGTTTGGAGAATCGAACACTTCAACTTCTACTTTGGCCCAAGCGATGGATGTAGCTCGTGGTAGTTCAACGCCTCAAAGATGTGCTGAGGCACCCTGCACGTGGACTTACAATAATACAACTTGCCCTGACAATGGATCAGTAGAATCAGGAAAAGCATGGTATTTCTATTCCGATTCCTCCGCTGACTATACAACTCAGATGACTGAATATATATACTGGTCGGTCAGTTCAAAATTCGACATGCATGATTCTGCCGCAGGAAAGGCCTTAGCAGACAACGAGTGGTGCCCCAATACAAGAGCTGAATTGTTAGCCCAAGATCCTACAATCTATAATTTGATTGATAACTCCACCTATGCATTCCCGACAGTCTTGCCCAACGCTAGCTATGGGTATTATACTTTTACAACTTCAGACATTATAACTTTCTAATAAAGATATACTTTATGCAGCCGTAAAAGTACCAAAATCGTGTCATTTCGAGTGCACTGATGGTTGTGGAGAATTGATTGGAGCATGTTGGTGTTACTCCCCACTAATTCTTCACAGTCAGACACCCTCCAAGTAAAATCCTCACTTCCTTGTAAAACAAACCGCCTTTTTGCAAAATAAAACAAATAATGATACAAATTAAGTGTTCACAAGCCATCCAAATTAGATAACCTCATGCTAGAATGTTCATCAATAACCAGAAAGTGAATACGGAAATGAAGAGTGTCTATGGAATTTAACCATTTCCTCTCAAGCTACTTTCCTGATCCAAACTATGGAGGGAGTAGGCTTTTTTCCGATATGCTGGAACAAGCACAGACAGCGGAACGTCTTTGTTACCACGGTGTCACCATCCCTGAGCACCACCTGATCAATATTCTGCTGACTCCCTCACCATTGCAAATGGCGGTGAAAGTGGCCAGTGTGACGGAGCGTATTGAAGTGGTGACTTCAGTAGCAGTTTTACCAATACGAGATATGCGCGTGTTTGCCGGGGAGGTAGCACAAGCCGACATCCTTACTGATGGTAGATTAGTTCTTGGAGTTGGGCGCGGTGCATTTGCTTACGAAATTGAGCGGTTTGGTATCCGTATGGAGGAAACCAGATCTAAATTCGATGAAAGTGTAGAAGTCTTAATCGCCTTGCTTTCTGAAGAAGAGGTATGTTGGAACGGAAATTATTACAATTTTGAGCCAATTACTATCATGCCACGCCCTCTGACCCAGCCGATGCCACGTATGATGATTGCTGTTATGAATCCAGAAGGAATTGCCGCGTCCACAAGGCGAGGTTTCCACATCCAAACAACCCCGCTTGCTGGAAAGCCGGAACTGTTCAAGGCTCAAATTACCGCTCATAAGGAAGCCAAGGCTGGTATGGGCTCAAAAGGAGATGATCTTCGAATCATGATGTCCCGTGTCGGCTTTTGTGCTCAGAACGAAGCGGAAGCCAAGGACATTCTTGCAAGAGCCTATGATTATTACGGTCGCTTTGACAATGTATTTACCGGTCCAGGAGAGGTCGAAAACGGGTGTATCATTTCACTCCCTTGTCTTCAATCTATCGAAGAACTTGAGAAGAATCTTCTGATCTGTACTCCCCAAAAAATGGTTGACAAGCTCTCAGAATATGATGATGTAGGAGTAGACGAGTTCATTATGAACTCGAATCTTGGGCAACCCCAATCTCAGCATTTGGAAGCTATGGAGCGTTTTGCCATGGAAGTGATACCTCATTTTCATGCTTCTGCAGTAGAGTTTGAGTCCAGATAATGATCACGTAAAGGAATCAGATATGAGTTCAGTTGAAGTCTCTTACACAATTGAAGGTAAAGGGGATCCCCTTTATATGGTTCACGGTATCGGATCTCGCCGAATCATATGGAATGCTTTGATCAATGAGTTGAAACACCAGTTCACCTGTGTTTCTTTTGATTTGCGAGGTCACGGGGAAAGCCCTGTCCCACCAGTTCCATATTCGCTGGATGAACTTGTCGAAGATCTTGAGGGCTTACGGGCTCATCTTGGGCATGAGAGTATTCACATTGTTGGCCATTCTCTCGGTGGTCAAGTCGGACCGGCCTATGCTCGCACATATCCTGAGAGAATCCTCACATTGACACTGCTCAGCACGGTTGCAGGTAGGACTCCTGAGGACAGCGCTAAAGTCAAAAAGGTGGTTTCAACAATACGAAAAAAAGGTGTTGAGTCAGTGCTAAATAATCTGATCGAACGTTGGTACACACATGACTTCATTTCCAGCTATCCGGAAGCAGTTGATATAAGAATTCGGCAAGTGATTGAGACTCCACCGGAGGTATTTCTAAGCGTATTTGATATTTACTCCAGTACAGAAATGCTGCCATGGCTCAAACAAATTACATGCCCGTGCCTGGTTATGACCGGCGAGTTTGATCTGGGATGCAGTCCCCGCTTGAATCAGCTGATTGTGGACGCACTGCCCAATGCAGAACTGGTTATACTTGATAATCTGAAACACTCAATTTTGATTGAAGCTCCGGACAAGGTTCTTCCTCCATTGCGTGATTTCCTAAACAATTATCAAAAAATTTGAAGTGAACTTAATATACATAAACCACCAATAGGAAACCAAGTGAAACATGTACGTATCATCTTCATATCCCTGCTAATAGCTTATCTTCTGCCACTTCAATCCGAGGAAAATGGAGTTTTGTCTTGTTAAAAAAAGTTAATGCTCAAAAAAAGTCATGCCATGAAAAATTTTATTCTACTGATAATCATTATATTAGCTGGATGTTCAGCAAAACCATATATCGTTAGTTATGCTGAAGAATTTGAAGGTTCCGGCCAGAATGAAGTTTATGTTGTAAGTCATGGATGGCATACAGGTTTTGTTATTCCAGCACCCGAAATACAGAGAGTAATGCCTGAGCTGGAGCGACGATTTGGGAATACTCCATATATTGAATTTGGTTGGGGAGACAAAGGGTTTTATCAAGCAAAGGAAACTACCTTAGGACTGACACTAAGAGCTATATTCTGGCCAACAGAGTCAGTTGTGCATTCAGTTGCTGTGCCGCAGAAGGTTGAAGAGTATTTTTCAAATAGTGAAGTGGCAAAGCTGTGTCTAAATGATGGTGAGCTTTCAGCACTGATTGGTTTTATTTCAAGTAGCTTTTATAGAGATAGAAGTGGCAATTTATTGGAACTTCAAAAAGGGATATATGGAGATAGCAAATTCTATAGTGGTATCGGGGATTTCTACTTAATGAATACCTGTAATAGATGGACAGCAAAAGGACTTAAAAGTATTGGAATGGATATATCACCTAAGTTGAAACTAACAGCTGGTAGTGTTATGAATTACTTAACTAAGGCAAATACAGCACTAACAATTGAGTCAACTCGGACCTGCAAAAACGGTGTATAAATTGGGTACGGCAGGGGGCTGTTCTGAATACCCCCACTAATTCTTCACAGTCAGACACCCTCCGAGTATAATCCCCACCATGTTGTCAATATTTATGCTTATATAAATATTCAATCAATTTTAAGAATCATGTCCCACTAATTTTTTGTAATGGGGGGGAGAGTCTCCGTATGGCTTGACAGCCATCCCAATTTTTGTATAATTCACAATACAATGATAAATTATTTGTTCTACTGAAAAGAAAAAATTAAATTGTTATTATCTTTTTTTGAAAACATTGACATTTTATTAACCTATGTCCAGCAAACTTCCTCAGGAACTAACTCTATCTGGATTAAGAGAAGGTCGAGCGAGTGTTGCTGTGGTTACCGGATCGGGTATTGACGCTGAAGCGGGATTACCGACCTTTCGTGGTGAAAAAGGCTATTATGAAGACGAGGAAGCAACTTACCTTGCCAGTGTGGATGCGCTGAAAACCGAGCCGTCCCGGCAGTGGCAGTGGTACCTCAAGAGATTTGTAAGCTATCACGATACTCACCCTGGACACTCCCATATTGCCCTTGCTAAACTTGAAGCTGAACTAGATGAAAAATTCAAAGGCGTTATCACCCAGAACATCTCCGGTCTTCACCGCAAAGCAGGTAGTCAGAAAGTTTATGAAATCCACGGTTGCATTCATGAAATGATAAATCTACAAACTGGTGAGAAAAGGACTCTTCCGAAATCTTGGGTCGAATCACCACCAGCGGATGAAGAACTAATCAGTTGGCGTCCAAATGTCTGCTTCATCGGAGAGAGTTATGATGGCTTCCCACTTCCGGAAGCAATGGAAGTTTGCAACAGTTGCGACATCATGCTCGTGATTGGTACTTCCGGGGTTATCCATACACCAGTCTGGCTGTCTGAGACGGCACAACGTTCCGGAGCCGTTGTAGTCAACATTAACCCCCATCCCGGAAAGGTCGATATAGTCACAAACATGAATTTCAGGGGTAGTGCGGCTGAGTACTTTCAGGAGTCTGCATTATAATGATCGAAACAGCTCTTTCCAATGAGCCCCCCCTTTCACTCCATACCACAATCTCCTATGATTAACCCCCACTAATTCTTCACAGTCAGACAGTCTCCAAGTAAAATTCCTTATTCTTGTAAAACAAACCGATTGATGTTATATATTGTGTTCTACTAATCACCAATAGGAAACCAAGAGAGACATATACTTATCATCCTCTCAATCATTCTTCTTTTCTCCTGTAAGTAATCCCCATTAATTCTTCAATGTCCGAAACTGTCCACAAACTATCAAATTCTAATTAAAAAAACCTGTCACAAAATATTTAATAAATTAAGAGAGTAAATATGCACTCATTAATAATTAATGGAACCTCACATCAAGTTGATGTTGAAGATGATATGCCCTTACTTTGGGTTTTAAGAGATGAACTAGGAAAAACAGGAACTAAATTCGGCTGTGGAATTGGTCAGTGTGGAGCTTGTACCGTACTCGTAAATGGAGAGGCTGTGCGTTCTTGCAGTTTCCCTGTAGTAGCAGCTAAAGACAAAGAAATCATAACAATTGAGGGCCTTGGTAACAATCATCCTGTTCAACAAGCATGGATTGAAGAACAAGTCCCTCAATGTGGTTACTGTCAAACCGGACAAATCATGGCAACCACTGCTTTATTATCCAAGGATCTGGATCCAAGTGAAAAAGAAATAGAAGATAAGATTACAAATTTATGTCGCTGTGGAACATACGTGCGTATAAAGAAAGCTATTCAACGTTCTGCAGAAATTATTGATAATCAAAAAGTTTAAAATGTATAAATATAAACTTAAACGTAGGTCTTTTATAAAATCTTCTACACTAGCCGCAACTGGTTTAATTATTGGATTTACATATGACCCACAAAAAAGTTTAGCAGCAAAGACTAAGATCAAGAATGAACTCGGTCTTTGGATACGAATTTCTTCCGATGATACAATCACTTTGATTGTACCTAGTTCAGAAATGGGACAGGGCGTTAATACATCACTTCCTATGATAATAGCAGAAGAATTAGATGCAAATTGGGAAGGTATCCGTACAGAAACTGCACCAGCCAACTCTGATTACAAAAACCCAGAGGGTTTCGGAGCACAAAACACAGGTGGTAGTAATAGTGTTAAAGGATTTTGGATTTTACTCCAAGAAACTGGAGCTGCAGCGAGAGAAATGTTAATCTCAGCTGCTGCTCAAAGGTGGAATGTTCCTCTTGAAGAATGTGACACTAAATTAGGGTATGTTATCCATAAGAATACTAATAAAAAACTAAGTTACGGAAAACTTGCAGTAGCAGCGAGTAAAATTGACATTCCTTCTAGTCCTACAATAAAGTCCAAGGAAAAATATTCTTTGGTGGGTAAATCAATTCAACGCATTGATGTCCCAGAAAAGGTTACAGGGGCTGCTAAATTTGGAATTGATATAAGATTACCCGAAATGCTTTTTGCTACTGTTCGGCAATCTCCCATTTTCGGAGGTGAGATCCTTTCACTTGACAAAGTAGCCGCAAAAGCTATTCGTGGAGTAAAGGCTGTTTTACCAGTTCCAAATGGAATAGCTGTTGTAGCAGATAACACTTGGAGAGCCAAAAAAGGCATGGATGCCTTAAATCCACAGTTCACAGGAGGAGAAGCAATCCTGCATAGTAGCCAAAACATTCATAACAAATTAATAACTGCACTTGATGAAGAAGGCAAAGCTAAAATTGATACAAAACAATTTTTAGATTTGGAATATGAAGTCCCTTTTTTAGCCCATTCTACTTTGGAGCCTATGAATTGTACTGCAAATGTAAAAGGAAGTTCATGTGAAATATGGGTACCTACTCAAAATCAAGGCATGTCAATGGATGTAACAAAAGAAATTACAGGCCTAAACGATGAGCAAATAAAAATTAATACCACCTTATTAGGAGGAGGATTCGGAAGACGATCGGAAACTGATTTTGTAACTCAAGCCGTAACTATTTCTAAATCGTTAAGTAAGCCCGTACAGGTCACTTGGATGAGGGAAGAAGACATGCAACATGATTTTTATCGTCCTGCCTGTATAAGCCGTTTTCAAATTGGCTTAAACAAGGAGGGACTACCAATACAATGGGAAAATCAATTAGCAGGGCCGTCAATCCTTAAACGCTTTGTCGCCGCAATGGGGTGGTTTGGGTTCGACCCTACTTCAACTGCGGGAGCAAATGAATTGCCATATACAATCCCTGATTTTAATTTTGACTACTCACTTGTTGACACCGGAGTCCCAGTAGGATTTTGGCGTTCAGTAGGAAGTTCATACAACGCTTTTTTCACCGAATGTGCAATTGACGAAGCCGCTATATTAGCTAATCAAGATCCTTATGAGTACAGACTAAAACTTTTGAAAGATCAACCACGTTACCTAAAAGTACTTGAAAAAGTTGCAAAGAACGCAAATTGGGGGGAGCCACTTCCCAAAAATCATGGATTAGGTTTAGCAATACACAAATCGTTTGGAAGTATTGTAAGTACCGTTATAGAAGTTTCATCAAATGCTTCCGGGATTATTAAGTTGGAAAAAGCTTGGATTGTCATTGATTGTGGAAAGGTAGTAAATCCGGATATAGTAAAGGCGCAAATGGAAGGAGGATTTATTTTTGGACTTTCAGCTGCTCTGGGAGAGGAAATTACTTTGAAAGACGGTAGAGTTGAACAAAGTAATTTTCATGATTATTCAATACTTAGATTGAAAGGTTCTCCAAAAATATCTGTGGAAATTATTGAAAGTGGCAGTGAAATAGGAGGAGTTGGTGAACCAGCGGTACCTCTAGCAGCTCCAGCTTTAACAAATGCAATATTTTCTGCATCAGGGGAACGAATACGTTCCTTGCCTTTAAGCAAACACGGTATCATGATAGCATAAAGAGCCAAAAAATTTGATGGATGAATTCTATTTACTCCCATTCTAATTTGGATCGTGTAGAAAGGATTGCTTGGACTTCTGGTGATCCTTGCAGAGTCCCCTAATTCATAGATACCATTGTTAAACTTTAAAATTATTCGTACTTTATGAAAACCTTAAGCATACTTTTAATGATCCTTTTGGTCTGCTTTCTATTTTCCAGTTGTTATTCAGGCAAAACATGGCGTACTGCCAGTCGTCAATCGGCGGGCATGGCACCGGACCCTTCAGTTACAATGGAAGCAGTTATGCAAGTCTATGGAGCAGATACCTGGGGTTGGCGTGGTTGGTTTGCCATTCATACTTGGATTGCCGCCAAGCGTACTGGAGAGTCCAACTACAAGGTATATGATGTGGTTGGTTGGCGTGGCTACAGCGGCCATCCGGTAATGAGGATAACCCAAGACATTCCGGACCGTTATTGGTTTGGTGAGAGACCCAGGCTTATTAAAGAACATAGGGGGGAGGGGGTTGATGACCTGATTGATGCGGTCGAAAAGGCGGCTGATGCGTATCCCTGGAAAACAACCTACAAGGCCTTTCCAGGTCCCAACAGCAATACCTTCACTGCCTGGATCGCTAAGCACGTGCCAGAGATGGAGTTAGACCTTCCGTTCTCAGCTATTGGTAGCGGCTATGTGGAGTAATTTTAATTGGAGTTTATTAATGTAATTGACCGCAAGAAAAAAGTACTACACGCACGCGCGTGGGCAAAACTTTTGTGCCAATTTTGTGCCATCAGCTTACAAAAACAGGCCATATTTGGGGAGAATCTGCAATAGTTAGTAAGGCTCATCTTACTGATATTGTTTCACTTATTTGTTGCAGTCTATCCCCATTTACCCATTACCTCTGACTTCTAATCAGTAGGTTATAGGTTCAAGTCCTATCTGGTGCGCCACAATATCAGTTACTTACATAATTCTAAATCCCAATAAATCTTCATCTGTGCCACCTTTGTGCCATTTCAATGTCAGAAAGGACTGGTATGAGTGTTAGTCAGGTTACTGATGAAGTGCTGTACACCGGCTTAATTGAGATGCAGGAGTTGGAAGAGCTTGATGCTTAAGGGGGGTGGGGGTAGGGAAAGTCTGGGTGCCGCCCATTGATTCACAAAGTAGTTAGAAGCATTTGTGCCTATATGCCCCGACTAATTCTTCACAGTCAGACACCCTCAAAGTATTAATTTTTTATTGTTAACTTTTTTTGCTTTATTAATTTTTGCTTATGTATATTTATGGACTGTTTACGTTTTTCCATCCATATCTTACCAAGATCCTGATTT
>NYYH01000056.1 GCA_002686705.1 Bacteroidota bacterium | reverse complement strand
TAGTTGCCATAACTTGAATTTTTATTGGTTATAAATTTATGAATTCTGTCCATAAAGATTTAAACCAATCTGTCCAAATTAGGGTGAAGACTTACATTCAGCCAATTTGTTTCATACCACATATAGATGCCCGGGGTAAGATCGGTAGTTGTATTGGTATTGTAAACCATTAATCCATTTACCATATTTCCTGTGATGGATGCTGAATCGGTAAGACTGTTTAATGCAATCCTTGGTAAGAGCAAGCCTGCGCTGTCTGCTGTTATATCTAATGCTGAACAATCTTCAGGTGTGTCACTGTTAATGCCTATTTGAGCTGAAGTGCTTGTGCAGATAATCAATATCCCAAGCGTTATTATAAACCTTCGGTTTAATAATGTTTTCATAATGTTTAAGATTTGCTTTGCTTGTTAAAAAACTTATGCAAGTATAAGGAATTTATTGGTGTTTTCCAAACAAAACGCTGCGTGACCTAAATCCAGCACTGAGGAAGTCCATCTTTGGTGTCAGCTTCTGCAATACCAAGAAGAATCATTAAACCAATCTATACTTGTGCTTAAGCAGGCATAGAAGTTTATCCCGATGAGTTACGATATCGCGAATACCTGGTCGGGCAACAAAGGCTTCAACGAAAGTAGAGGCCTTTTTTATTTACCTCAAAACTGCTTAACTATTCAGAAGTAAACTAGTAAATTTGAAAGCTCGATTCCCTATTGAATAGTCAATTTTGCTTTATAAGTTTCACCAGTACTACTTAGTTGTACAAGATAAATTCCTGATGGTAAATCCGACAAACCAACCTTTTCTATGAGGCTTCCACCAAATGATGTTATATGCTTTGTAAGCATATTTCTTCCGAAGAGGTCAACAATTTGTAAACGATAGGTTCCTTTGTCAGCATTCTTAATTGATATAGTTACCTCTCCTGAAGTTGGATTTGGATAAATCCTCAATCCGGTTGAGATACCTTGTTCTAACTTATCGATTGCTGTTACGTCTGTGAGGCTAACATCATCTATAGCAAAATCTCCTGCCTCGCCACATGAGGTCCAACCCCTGAACCTTAAGCCAACGATCTGACCAACCCAGGGTGATAAGTCAACTTCCAGCTCTCTCCATTCATCTCCCTGATTCCCTATAATTGGAGGAATCACATCTGTAATTATATCAGAATCTGTAAAGATATCCACATGAAACCAGCCTATATCAGCGCCATAAGCATAATACCACATGCTCAGCATTGGTTCTACACCATTTGTCAGATCAAGACCTGGTGCTGATACTACAGCCTCTTTGTTAAGACAATAAATAGAAGGTTCCATGTAAAGATATTGTCCATCAGTTGTACCTGTAGTGTGGTCAAAAGACGGGCCAGTCATTCCTGTGCTAGTTGGTCCACTAAAAGTTCTCCAATCATGATGATCATATGTATCATTAGCCAGATTCTTCCAGCCTTCTTCCAAGTCACAGGAATATAAATTACAGATAGGAACCGGCCAGCATGTTGTCCAGTTGTCAAATGTTTGGGTATGTCCTATCGAAACGATGTTCCCTTCAATCACCTCAATCGGAACCTCAATCAAATCATTATCCGGATTCTGGTCTAACGCATAGTTGACCCAGGCTTTTAGTACATAGCTGCCTACATCAGGAAAACTGATATGTTCACCAAACGTGTAGAGCAATACTGAATCGGGATCAAGAATTCCAGTATAAGTCTCTGTATGAATAGTACCATCATCAAACTGATAGTTTAATTCAGGATCGGTGATTGGTTCTGTTCCGTAATTTTTTACCTCCACAGTTACAGGTACGCTGGAAAGATCCATCCAGGTCTGAAAAAATCCCCAATCGACAGAGGGTACTGATACCATCATAGCATCAACAGGATTACAGTTACTGGTACCCTGGTCATTTTGAACAGCGACAGCTCTCATACCTTGCGCTCCATTTTCACCAAACGCACTAACACTAAACCACGATTGACTCGAAAGATCTGTATCTTCCAGTAGGATAGAGTTCGTAGATGTTATTTCAACTGGTTCCATATATTTTTCGCCAAGTTTATAAATCTGATATGAAGTTGCTCCATTCACTCCACTCCAGCTGAGATGAATTGCCTCTGCACATGCCCAATCAACCACTAAGTTACATGGCACCCCAATTATAGAAAAAGGTGCATCGCTTTGGGATGACGTCACGTCATCAGTTATTCTAATTAAGCATTCCCCAGAAATGTCTGCTGAAACTTGCCAATTGTAGCTGCGGTCTCCGCCAGGGATATCTCCTGCAATAGTATCCCAACTCTGGCCATTATCCAGTGAGAATTCCAGAGTAAATAGCTCATCGTCTCCAAATGCATCCCAACGAATTAAGGACGATTTACCTGGTTCCAATGACTCACCACCAATTGGATAAGTAAGGATAACTGCATCTGGTATGAATTCATATACAATATAATAGGTTTGAGGACCCTGGGGTACTGCTACACCTTCAACATCAAGCGTATAGTTTCCTGCTGCAGGATAATCCAATGTGACTTGTTCCATGTTGTTGCGGTCATCAACACCTCTGGTTGCCGGCATATCTAAACTATCGGGATCAGGATAATGACTCAGCCTCCATGGATCCCAGTTTGTATTTGAAGGATCAGTAAGAGTCATATCTAAGTTGTTAACCAGAGCCCAATTGGAGTTCACTGATGCTGGGTAATCTGTCCAATATACCATAACCCTGAGTTGTGCGATATCAGCAGGGACATCAAAATTATGAGTATTAGTTTCTCCCTGACTCGATGTAGCTGAATCAAATCGTGCTTCTTCGATCACTTTAACCACCCGTAAAGCATTAATCCTGCCCCATCCGTATTTAAAATCAGGACCCGGATTACCAAGATCTTCAGCTGTGTTTAGGATAAATGCTTTCATCAATCCAGCCATGGGATCTTCACCATTATATGTCTCACGGTAAGCTTGAAAAAGTTGAGCAAGAGTTCCAGCCACTCCCGGACAAGACATAGATGTTCCCGATTTAACAGTATAGGAGTTAGGGTTCATAGTAGAGTAAACATCCGATCCTTTTGCTGCAATGTCGGGTTTAATCCTGCCGTCATGAGCCGGTCCACGGCTACTAAAGCTGCTTAACTGGTCAAGTAAAGTAAGACTGGCAACAGTAACTACATTCTTCCCAGCTTTATGGCCACCTGTTATATTCCCCCAACCAGGGCCAGCACCGTACCCACAATTATCACCAGCAGCATTACCAGCTGAAAATACATGCATGAGCGAGGGATAATTACGAACTTGCAGATCCAATGTTCGGGCAAGCGAAGTATATCCAGCGTTGCAGCCGTTGCTATATGATGTTGATGTAATCCGTATTTCGCGTGGATAGTAATCTTGAGGAATGGCGTTAAACCCTGGATATGAAGGCGCTGCGCCATAAACATAAAGCTCCGCACCAAAGGCCATACCCCTACCAAGTGGATCAAGATTACCAGCAGACATAATTGTTCCAGCACAATGGTCACCATGATTCCCATAGTTATATGACATAAATTGGTCGAGAATTCTTCCTTGATAGTCGATGTGTGGACCTATAATCCCATCATCCTGTAGCTCGACATGGACACCTGTGCCGTCGAAATGGCGTCCGGCACCATAATCGGTAGCTATAGCATTTGACCTATGTAGAGTACGTCCAGTACTATTTTCAGGTTCTGGTACTGGATATATTGGTTCTACATAGACAACATAAGCAAGGTCGGTTATACTTTGGATATCTGATATAGAAACACCAATGTTAACGTAACTCCCAAAATCATCACGGTTGATAATTGTATATCCTTTACCACTCAAGGCAACTACTATTTGATCTGAGTTGAGATTTGGATAATAACTTACTAACAAGCTTATTGATCCGTCTTCAAGGATAGCATGATCCGGGTAATTGCCTTCATGCAGAATAGGGGCAAGTTTGTAGTCTGTATCAACATCCAGGATACTTCTAATACCTTTATCCATTAATTCTTCAGCACTGAAATCGCTAGCAAACGACGCAAAGTAGGCAATGTTAGGAATGTAATCAAGTAACGTGACTCCGGCATTTTTCAGTATAGCTTTTGCAGCTTCATCAGGTATTTCATTAAACTGAATAATCTTAAAAAATTGATTGTCGTAAATAGATTCAGTTAAACCATTAAAAGAAGTTAGATACTTTTGTGCGTTGTTGTCAGGGACAACAGATCCTGTTTTAAAATGAACGGTATATTCAGCAGGATTTTGTTGGGCGTTTACCGGTGAGAAAACAAAACTACTTGCCAACAAACATAGCACTAAAGGAAATAGGTGACTGATTTTTTTCATGATAAAGAATTAATGAATATTAGTTATTGTGTTCAGCAAAGATAGAAGAATATAAATATGCATATTTTAGACACATAATAAAAATGATTAGTTGCAAGTTTTTTATATTTTTATCCTTCTCAATTTATATCATCTTATTATGAAAAATTTATCAAAACTAGGGGTAGTTATCTTTATTGGAGCGTCACTAATGTGTCAAAACATAAGTGCTCAAGAAAACACCGACGCATTAAAAACTGTTATTTCCAATCTTGAAGGCATTAATAGCACATTACGACACAGGATTGATGTTCTGGAAAAGAACATTGACGATTTAATGTGGTTCCAACGATTAGGAGACATAGCATATATTGACAAACTATATATGACAGGGCCGCCTCTCTGGAAAGAGAAAAATAAGAATGCACAAGGCGCTGGGAATCCCACAAAATTTTGGTCTTATGTTTTTATCCCAAAAAATATTGACCCCTCACAAAAGTATCCTCTTATTGTACTACCTCATGGCGGCGTTCATGCTGATTTTACAACTTATTATACACATATTGTAAGAGAACTTATTGCTCAAGGTTATATTATTGTTGCTGCAGAATATAGGGGTAGCACAGGTTATGGAGAAAGTCATTACAAAAAAATAGATTATGGTGGGTTAGAAACTGAAGACGTTTATGCTTCAAGAAATTATATGATTGAAAATTATGATATTGTTGACGGAAATCGAGTTGGTATTATTGGCTGGAGCCATGGGGGACTCATTGCTTTATTCAATATTTTTGATCATCCCGAATCATATCAGGTTGCATATGCAGGAGTGCCGGTTTGTGATTTAATTGCACGTATGGGCTACAAAGATCAAGAGTATAGAGATCTCTACGAAGCTGATTACCACATAGGTGAGAGTGCAGATGATAACGTTGAGGAATACAAAAGGCGATCTCCGGCATGGAATACTCATAAGATGAAAGATACACCTTTACTAATCCATACAAATACAAATGATGCTGATGTTAATGTACTTGAAGTTGAGCATTTAATTAAATCGCTGAAAGCGGATGATAAAAAGTTCGAATATAAAATCTATCAAGATATTCCAGGGGGACACTCTTTTAACAGAACAGACACTAAAAAGGCTCTGGAAATAAGAGTTGAGATTTATGAGTTTCTTGCGAAGCAATTAAATCCACCTAATCCTATTGAAAATGTGAAGGAACTACGCAAAGCTGCTTATCGTTACTAACGTGAGATTAGAAATCAACTTTTCAGCAATGAGCTCCCCAGGCCGGTTAAAGCGTAAGTAATTGCCGCCAAAAGCAACACCCAAACATAACCAGTTTCCACCGAAATAATGGTAGCCAGAGCAGTGCTTATAACCGAAAAATATCCATTAAATGCCCATGCCCATGGTATGTCTACTTGCCTGCCTTCTGACAAATATTTTATTCCGGCCGGAAAAGGCATTCCAAGAAAGAAACCAGTAATACCTATCAAAACTATTGAGATTAAAATTTTTACGACAAGCGATGCTGCAATTGTGTATGATAATATACTCGATAAGAAGATGGTAAGGAACAGCAACAATATTGCGATTACAAGTGGTATGAGTATCAGTATTTTTTTTGTGATTTGTATTGAACCTGAATAATAACTTCCCAGAGCAGATGCAATAAGGAGAATGCTTATGCTAGCTGCTGTTGCATAAATTGGTTGGCCGAAATAGAATGTAAATTGCTGAATAAAAACAATCTCGATGAACATAAATGCCAGCCCTATCCCACCAAAATAAACAAAAATCCACATTTTATTATTGCTTTTCCAGGATTTGAAAAATAGAGGAAGAATAATAAAAATAGCGGCGATGAAAATAATCTGAATAAATGTGAAAAGAATAAGTATATACCCAAGTTCGAAGAAAGGGATGCTACTCTCTCCGAAAGTAGTAATTAGTTGATTAATACCTCTCCACCGAAGATTCTGGAAGAAAAACGGTCGATTATCTGTGGTAGGTTGTACACGAAAAGGATATTCATTAAGAAACTCTTTTTTTTCTGCAAATAAAAGCCTTTCAATATTCGTGAAAAATGGACTATCCTGAATAGTATTATACTCTCCTTGGAATATTTCTTTAACCCTCGGTAGTATTAAAGGATCGAACATCAAACTATGGCAGAACTGTTGCATTTGTTTTTCCTGAGTTTTTCTGAATTTCGATTTTTGTACTAAGAAAGTAACAGTACTCCAACTCCTAATAGCAATTATATGGTCATTAGGACGCTCTACTTTTTTTTCTTCTAGAAGCTGGATTATACTGGCCAACAATCTATAAGTATTTCTTGGTGGATAATCCATCCAACTACTAAGGCAAATCATCCCTTTATCCGATAGCTTGTCCCACATTTCAGAAAAAGCCTCAATGCTTAATTCATAACGGGGTTCAACAGCATTAAGCCCTGAATTACCAAAGAACGAACCTATTATTGGGAGCTGGATCAAATCATATATAGATGTGTCAGAAACCAGAAAGTTTCGAGCTACTGTATAGTGAAGTTTAACTTCATTCTGATCAGTAAAAGAATTTTGGAGTAGCTTAAAAATTTCGGGATTTGCCTCTGTAGCATTAATATCACCGATATTTTCATCCAATGCCAATGATACATTTTCTCCTGTTCCAGCATCTAGGATCAAAACATTATTAATTTTTTCAATATAATAAGGAAGGGATTGAGTTGTATAATTTAGAATGGTTGTGTCCAGTTTATCTTTAGTAGGCACAAGATAACCATTCCAATTGCCATTGTTAAAAACAGCTTTTCGAACAGGGTACGGTTTTCGATAAGTAAGACTGACCCCGGGTGCATATCGAAGCACAGGTGAGGATACAATCTGTACTAATCCATGTGGGCTGCTCTTTTCATATTCAATTGTAGCATTAGGCAATAACAGTGTTTTACTGATATCTTTATACTCTGAAGGTTCTAATCTAACTGGCTTGAGAAAAACTGTGAGCAAAATAACAATTGAAACAATTACTGTAGATATAAGTAATTTACCTGCATTTTTTGGAAAAGCAACAAGCCCACCCGCCATCGCAATAACAGCAATTACCAAGGGCAATTGTTGAGGTAATAACCAATGCATCAAAAGCAGGGCAATAATACCACCAACACCCGATCCAATTAGATTAGCGAAATATATTTTTCCGATTTGTCCGGCAAATTTCAAAAAACTCATGCCAATTGCCAAAGCTCCTGTAAAGAATGGGAGAAAGAATATAAGATAAGTTGAAAGTAAACGACCAGTATACTTAAGATCGTGAAAGATCAGCAAAGAATCGAACCGGACAGCCTCTGAGCCTGCCACTATAACAACGATGGACATTAAGATAGCCGTAATAAGCAATAACAAAGGAAAAATACGGTAGTAATTTTGTTGGAGTGTTTGTTGAAAAATTGTCAGGAATGTACCTGCTGCACCAAATCCAAGTAAGGCAATGGATATGATCATGTAGGCAAAATGATACCACTGTACATAAGATAGTATCTGCATCAACACCAATTGAAAAGCTATGATTGCTGCTGAGATCATGCCGATAGCAATCTTGGTCCGGATCATTGATAATTTGCCAATGGGTCTCATTTATTATTAATTATTTTTTATGAAAACCGCTTATTGTTAACAATTTAACTAATTATTAATTGCGTGTAAAAGGAACAAAGCGGACTGGTATAAGTCTGCTTGTTTTCACCTTACCCCCTTTTTTCGTTATCATCATCAGGGTTTGGACACCAAATGGAGAGCCAACAGGAATAATCATCTTGCCGCCATCTTTAAGTTGCTCGATTAATGGTGGTGGTACATATTCTGCAGCAGCGGTTACAACAATGCCATCAAAAGGACCATGTTCTTCCCAACCATAATAACCATCATCCCCCTTAACTTCAACATTATTGTAGTTAAGCGTTTTCAATCGTTTTTTTGCAGAAATGTACAATTCTTCAACAATTTCGATAGTATAAACCTGTTTTACAAATTCGGCTAGTATAGCAGCCTGATAACCTGAACCTGTACCAATTTCTAACACAGTATCACCTTGTCCTACATTTAACAACTCCGTCATATATGCTACGATATAAGGTTGAGAGATGGTTTGTCCGTACCCTATGGGTAAGGGCCTATCTTCGTATGCACTATTTCGGTATCCAGGCAGAACGAACAAGTGTCTCTTGACAGTTTTCATTGCGTTCAGGGTGTTTTTGTCATAAATCCCACGAGACTTGATCTGCTGGTTAACCATATGTATTCTTTCCTTTTCGTATGCGTCCTGGCCTAAAACTGGGAATAGGATACCTATATTCAGGGTAATTAGGATAAAGAGAATCGTTCGTGTTTTCATAATTCTGCTTTAAAATTTATGCGGATAAATATACAAAATCCCCTAAAATAATTCAGAGTAGGCCAAAACAGAAGTGAATTTATTCGGTTGCAACTAGTTCAATTTTGTAGTAGTATTCTTCGGGATTCCGAAAATGGTGTACAAGGTTATTAGTAACAGAATAATCCGGAAATGATTTTTTCAACCTTGCTAATATAACATCCAAATCTTTTTCATTTTCCTGTCCAATAAAAACGTACGCCCCTTTTTCAGATTCAATAAATTCTTTCGCTTCCCAAAAGTGATTCCAATGAAAGAACTTGTCCGACCAACTTACATAAAAAATACTCCTAGGATACTTATTACGCAGTTTCTCCGAAAAGGTAGTTTTTAGATTCCCACATAATAAATAGGCATTATTAAGTGAAAATTCAGGAAAGGGGCAACCGGCATAGTACGAACTGATAATCAATGGTATGTTTTCATTTCTGCTATTCTGAATAATGTCCGATCGTTCGGCATATTGCTGGTGATCAATTGCTATTTGGTTAATTTTCTTCTTCAAATCAGGTAACTGCCAAACTATAAATAATAGTAAAATTCCAAATCCAATACTCGATATATATTTTCTTGATGTCTTATTCCAAAACAATCTGGACGCATACTCAATTATTAAATAAATTAAGACCACTTGAAATAATAAAGTTGGAAAGTAATATCGATATGCAAAGTGTTTTGTAATCAAAAAAACAGATAATAGTATCCCGCTAATAATACCAACCGTTATTAGGTTTAACTTTCTTAATTCTTGTCTTTTTCTTCTTGAAACAAAATAAACATACGAAGCTATCACAATTAACAATACCAATAAAATTGGAAGTAAATAGTTTAAATTCAGTAATAATTGTAACCTGTGAGGAATTTCGGCCCATTCAATAAATATCGACTTCCCATCTCCCCAGTGACCAGATTTTACAAACATATTACCAAACCAGGAGATTGATTTGGATAAATTAAAAAGTATCGGAAACGCAAATAATAATGTAAAAGAAATACTTAGTAAGCTATATTTGATAATGCGCTTAAATGAATTTATCACAAATATCGGGATTACTAAAAAAGGAAGGTAACTGAATTTAATAGCCATTCCCAAACCACCAATCATTGCCAGATAAATAATTTGTTTCTTGGTGAGAGTTTTTTGTGAGTTAGTGTTTAAGTAGACTATTAATATTACAGATAACAATAATATGGGAACTATCATAAAACTTTCCGGCGTTAATCTGCCAAAAACATTTAACGCATATATATTTCCGAAAGGCATTAATTGGATTATAAGTGAGTCCCATATATTTTTTGTTGAAGAAAAAACCATCCGACCGACAACGAACAGCACATAGGTAACAATAATGTTCATTAATACAATTGCTGCTTTTAGAAATAGTTCAGGATTATCAACAACATTATCAGCAATAAAACCTTGTATGCCTATACTCACTGGCCATGATGAAATTGCCACAATAACCTGCAGCACAGTTCCCGGATGATCAATATAAGGTGTGGCAAGATTAAAGAGGGCAAGATTAATCCCATTTAATAAATGAAAATATTCCGGGTCGGTGATTCGCTGATAGAAACATCCATAATTTGAAAGAGCAATTAAACTAGCCAGAAAATAAAGCACAGGTATAATAGCCAAAACTAATTGAGACAAATAGATATGTTTGGACAAAGATTTAGTCAGTATCATACTATCTAATGTATTTGCTATTTTTGATTACTGACAAAATTATTAATATTAACACTATCCCAATTTCCTATACCTAATCCTTTTAGGTGAATGATCACCAAGCCGCTTCTTTTTGTTTTCTTCATATTCAGAATAAGAGCCTTCGAAAAAGTAAACTTTAGAGTCGCCTTCAAAGGCAAGGATATGAGTTGCAATACGATCGAGGAACCATCTGTCGTGAGAAATAACTACTGCACACCCGGCAAAATGTTCAAGTCCTTCTTCAAGTGCTCGTAATGTGTTTACATCGATATCATTAGTTGGTTCGTCAAGTAGTAGCACATTAGCCTCTTGTCTTAGAGTAAGTGCCAAATGCATACGGTTTCGCTCTCCGCCTGAAAGGATGCCTGCTTTTTTGCCCTGATCAGTACCACTAAAATTAAATCTTGAAACATATGCCCTGGAGTTCATACTTCTGTTACCCAACTGTATATCGTCATGACCACCGGAAATGATCTCCCACACATTTTTTTCAGGATCAATTTCCTGATGAGCCTGATCAACATAGCCAACTTTAACTGTATCACCAACATCGAATGAACCACTATCAGGTTGTTCCAAACCCATAATCAAACGAAACAAAGTTGTTTTCCCAGCTCCGTTAGGGCCAATTACGCCAACAATACCTCCTAGTGGTAAACTAAAATTCAATTCATCAAAAAGTAATTTATCACCGTATGCTTTATGAAGATCTTTAACTTCGATTACCTTAGTACCCAGTCGTTGGCCATTTGGAATAAATATCTCCAATTGTTCCACTTTCTCATTACTGTTTTGAGAAAGGAGTTTTTCATAGTTAGACAAACGAGCTTTGGATTTAGCATGCCTGGCTTTAGGGGCCATTCGTACCCATTCAAGTTCTCTTTCAAGAGTTTTGCGGCGTTTACTTACCGATTTTTCTTCCATTTCTAATTGCTTCGACTTCTGTTCAAGCCAGCCCGAATAATTCCCTTTCCATGGAATGCCTTTGCCACGGTCGAGTTCAAGAATCCACCCAGCTACGTTATCCAGAAAATATCGATCGTGAGTAACAGCGATTACAGTTCCTGTATATTGCTGCAAGTGTTGTTCGAGCCATTCTACAGATTCAGCATCAAGATGGTTTGTAGGTTCATCAAGCAGTAATATATCTGGTTCCTGCAACAGCAAACGACAGAGTGCGACTCTACGTCGTTCACCACCAGAAAGAATGTTAACTGGTTTATCTTCTTCAGGACATCGAAGCACATCCATAGCACGTTCAAGCCGTGAATCAAGCTCCCATCCATTATGTTGTTCAATAAGTTCAGTTAATTCTCCCTGACGCTGGATTAACTTGTTCATATCTTCGTCCGACATAGGTTCAGAAAAACGCAAGTTAACCTCTTCGTATTCTTTAAGCAGATTAACTACTTCCTGTACACCCTCTTCTACAACCTGACGAACGGTACTTTTGTTGTCTAATAATGGCTCCTGCTCAAGTAGTCCAATAGAATATCCTTTCAAAAAAACAACCTCACCGTTATATGCAGTATCCTTACCAGCAATTATGTTAAGAAGTGTAGATTTTCCGGAACCATTTAATCCAATAATTCCAATTTTGTCACCGTAAAAAAAAGACAAATAAATATCTTTAAGTATCTGTTTGTTAGGGGGAATAATTTTGCCCACTCCAACCATGGAAAAAATTATCTTTTTATCGTCTGACATTTATAATCTGATTTTGTGGATCAAAGATAGGTGAATTTTAATTTTAGAATTTGGGTTAAAATTACACATCAATGGAGATCCTACACTGCACTACTAATGACAAAGATTTGATTTGTAGTATAGGAAAAATGACTTGGGAAAATATAATATTGGAAATGCTAATTTTCTGTAACGATTCCCCCAGTTAAGCGCAATAGCTCAGTATGTGTATCTATAATATCGTAGATGGCGTTGAGTTTACGATGCGCAGCGTTTAGATAAATTAATTGAACATCCCTAAAATTAAATGAATTGATTGTGCCACTACGGTATTTTTCAGTTGCAATTTGCATATTCAGTTCAGCACTCTCCATGTTAGCCTGCGCTACATTCAAAAGTTGCTTTCGGATGTCATACAACTCATATTGATTTACTAATAAGTTAGCAAGAGTTTGTTTCATTTCGAGTATTTCTAATTGTCCTACCCGCTCACTAATTCCTGCTTGAAGTATATCCCTTCTGGTATTTCCTCCATTAAACAAATTAAAACTCAAAGAAAAGTTGGCATAATAATCATATGAATAACTATCATAATCATCATTTCTTGGTAGATTGTACCAACCCTTGTTATAATCACTGCCCGCATTTAATGATAAAGAAGGGTACATCGCACTTTTTGCAATACCGGTACCCTTTTTAAGGATCTCCTGGTTTACATATTGGTTTTGCAGAGTTTTATTGCTTGACATCATTTTTTCCTTTAGATCTTCAAGATCATAGGTTTGAGTTTCTACCTGGAATGAATCCGAAAGAATGAAACTGACTTCAGGTGGTTCGCCCAACAGCAGGTTGAGTCGGAGAAAAGCATTTTTAACATTGAGTTCTTGTAATAAATAATTTGTTGAGTCGCTTAGATATGAGTTTTTGGCTTGCAAAACTTCAAAAGTGACCGCACTTCCAATTTCTCGGCGTACTGTTTCATAAGCATATCGATCACCCGAAAGTTTTTTAACTTCTGCCAACACCTTCAATCTCTCTTGCTGCAACAAGGCATTATAATATCCCAGAATAATTGCCTGAACTGTATTCTCCACTACTAAGGCAGAATTACCGGCTGAATAATTCTCAAGTAAATCTAATTTTTCCTTATTAATTTTTACAGAAAAACCATTAAAAAGCAACCAGTTTACATTAACATACGGGGATAGTCTATTAGTATACAATTCATTTCTTTCATCGGGATTTTGAACCAAAGGAGCATCATCAAAACGGTTAACACTTGTTACTCCTAAAGAAATTGAAGGGTATCGTCCAACTGTTCCCCAGGCATTGCCTAATTGTGCCGACTTGTAATATTCTTCAAAAATTCTAACCTGAAAATTATTTTTCAATCCCTTTAGTATTGCAGTTTCCAATGAGAGTTGTTCCTGTCCCTGAGTATATGTTACTGAAAATATGTTAACCAACAGAATCAGAGCTGACAATACTTGTATTAATAAACTATTCATTGTTATTCTTTTACAATTTGAATTTAAGCATTAATCAATTCTTCTTTTACTCATGATAATTGCTTTTTCAACTTCTTCAGGCTCCGGATACTTTTGTGTAGCATCAATTTCCGCTTCGCTAATTACATATGTACGATCACCTCTTCTAATCCAAAGGTTTAAGTTTCTAAACAACCATTTTAATGATCTTTTCAGATCGTTTAGAACAAGTATAAGCACAGGGAAGAAGATTAAAATAAATGCAGTTCCTATAAATACACCATAAGCTAGTGCTACAGCCATTGGCCTCAGGAATTGTGCCTGGAAACTTTTTTCAAGTATAATTGGATATAAACCAACACTAGTTGTAATGGTAGTTAACACTATGGCCCTGAAACGTGCCATTCCGGTTTTAAATACGGCATCTTTAACTTTTAGTCCCTCCAATAATAACCGGTTGTATTTAGCAAGGAAAACTACAGCATCGTTAATGATAACACCTGATAAAGCAATCATACCCCATGCACTCAACATAGAAACCGGGATTCCTTCAACACCATGGCCCCAAGCGGCTCCCATCCATGCTAATGGGATCATAGCTACAATAATAATTCCTTGTGTAAAGGATTTAAAATGTACAACAATTACAAGGAACATCAGTGCGAAAGCAATGCCAAATAAATTTATTATCTGTTCCATGGTTTCGTTAGAATCGCGTTGTTGCCCTTGGTATTCAATGGTTACTCCTGGATATGTACTTTCGATTTCAGGAAGAACATCGGTTCTGATTTTTTCAATAATTGGAGGCACAGGATCATAAGGATTCAGCAAATCTGCTTCAACCCGCACTTCTCTTTCCCCATTAAAATGCTTGATACTTACTGGTCCACGATCGATGGTATATTCGGCCAATTCACTTAAAGGATATTCGCCGGCAATTGTTTTGATCTTCATGTTTTCAAGTTGTCCCAGATTAATTCGATCACTTTTGGGGTAACGTACCCAAACCCTTAACTCATCTTTTCCATGCTGCAAACGTTGAGCCTGCCCTCCAAAAAATCCCTGCCGTACCTGGTTAGTAAGGCTGGCTTGAGTAAATCCCAGAAAGTAAGCTTTGGGTTTCAATTTCAATTGCACTTCTCGTTTCCCTGCAGGATTTACATCGGTAATATTATTGAGGGCTTTAATTTGCTTCATACCTCTGAGAAGAAAATCTTTTGCAGCATTTAATTCATCCAAATCTTTACCCAGCAAACTAATTGAAACGGGAGTGCCAAATGTATTTCTGCCTGCAATTTTTACTTTTTCTGCTTCTGGTAATGGTCCGAGCTTATTTTGAACCCTTGTAACGACCTCATAACTGGACGTTCCTGTATTTTCCAGATCCCGTAATAGAACAAAAACATTACCTGCATGTGATCCTACTTCTTGTCCGTTAAATGCCGATCCGGTTGAAACAAATGTGTAGTTTACAAAATCAGCAGTGTCATTTAACTCTTCCTTTAGTTCAGTATTTACTTCCCAAATTGCGTCATCAATTTTTTGTACATACTTTAGAGTTTGTTTTTCACCAGAACCTGGCTTGAAAGTAATATCGGCAGTAAATTGATCGAAGGGTATAGATGGGAAAAAAGTAGCCTTTATTTGTCCTCCTCCAAATAGTCCGAATGTTATGATAAACAATAATGACGGGACGAAAAGAAAAATATATTTCCATCTTAGAACAAAGGTTAAACTTTTACCATAAATTTTCTGTCGCATGAAGCTTAACGCTTTGTCTAAACCATCACGAATTTTTTTTCCAATGCTTTCTCTTTGGCTTCTTCTTAGCACAAAACTGCTGCCAAGGTGCGCTGGCAAAACAAAGAAAGCCTCAAGAAGTGAAAAGGCCAAACTGAATACTACCACAAAAGCCATTTCGAACAAAAATTCCATTCTTCCTTCAATAAAAAATAAAGGAGAAAACGCGATTATAGTTGTAGTTACAGAGGTCATTACGGCCGGCAACACCTCCATAGTTCCTTCTACAGCAGCCTTTTTTGGTGACTTTCCTTTCTGAAAATGTGTATAAATATTTTCTGCAATTACAATACCGTCATCAACGAGTATTCCAATTACAAGTATCATCCCAAAAAGAGAGATCATATTTATTGTGATTCCATATGCTGCCCCCAGAATAAACATTGATAAAAATGAGGCAGGAATACCAAATGCAACCCAAAACGAAAGGCGTAGACTTAAAAAAACGCCAAGTGTGAGTAATATAAGTACAAGTCCAATTCCACCATTTTTATACAGTAGTGACAACCTACCTTTTAGCATATTTAAAAAATCGTACGTAACATAAAGTTGTGCATCGCTGTGATTAGCATTGAACTCCTTGGCGAGATCGTTGCAGAATTTTGAAATTTTTGAGAGGTCTTCTTCAGGTAGTTTATTAATTGCAAAGGACATAGAATGTTTTCCATTCATCAGCGATTGGCTAGCCACATCGGCAAACTGCATTTTTACTTCCCCCACATCGAATATTCGTAAAAAGCTACCATCTGGATTGGCTCTAATGATAATTTGCTCAATCTCATCCGGATTAACGGTACGGTAACGTGATCTGATCATAATCTCCTCCACATCAGAGCGGATTTGACCTCCCGATATATCAAGATTGTTTTGGGCTATTGCTCTTGAAACTTCATCGAAACTAAGATTATATCGTAGCAGATTTTCCTCAGAAATCTCCACAGAAATTTCCAGTGCAGGGTATCCACTTACTGTAATTTGCGACATGATCCCAGAATTGTACAAATCATATTCTATCTGATCAGCATATTTTTTAAGGGTAAGCCTGTCAGCATCACCTGATAATCCCATGAACATTGCAAAGGTAGCTGAGCGTTGTTTGAACACAATAGGACGCTCGGCATCAACAGGAAAAGATGTTATTCCATCAACTGCATTTTTTACTTCCATCAATGATTCGTCAATGTCGTACTCACCAGTGACGGTAATCCTGGTACTAGAAATATTTTCTGATGAAGTGGAGTTAACTTCCTTAATCCCTGCAATACCACGAATAGCTTCTTCAACTCTAATAGTAATTCCTTCCTCCATTTCTTTGGGGGATGCACCAGGATAAAAAACAGAAACGAATATGTCTTTTTCTGACATTTCGGGGAAGAATGATTTTTTCATTGACAAAAAGCTCATTGTTCCAACAATAAGCATTATGGCAATCATCACATTGGCATAAAAGGGGTATTTAACAAAAATACTAATGAGCTTCTTCATATTATTTGAGGATTTCAGCGTTAGTACCTTCCTGAGCATTTACCAAGGGTTCAACTACAATCATGGTTCCCGGTTCTAAACCTGAGAATAATACCGAAGTTTCATTTGTTTTAAGGATATTAACCCTTTGTTTTTTCAATTTTCCTTCATCAATAGTATACACAAATTCCTTGTTAAATATGGCATTTCGAGGAATTTCCATACTTTCATCTAGATTTTGTTCAGCAAATACCGCTTTTAAATATTGCCCCTGATAAAGTGGTTTTGATTTTGTAGATTCTAAAGCTACAAAAACAGTAATGGATTGTGAATTTGGATCCACATAGTCGGATTTACGAACCACTTTTCCATTCCAGGTATATAGTCCATCTTTTGTGCTTGCTTTAACATTATCGCCTACATTTATCCAATAAATGTCATCTATCTTTACAGGAACTTCAAGTTCAAGTTTGTCAGTTTTAATCATCGTTGCAATACGGCTACCTGGATTAGCGACTGACCCAACTTCCATCATAACGTTGGTAAAAGTGCCATTAAAAGGAGCATAAATCTTATATTTTTCCAATCTGATTTCAGCACTTTGAATCGTATAATAGTCACTCAGGATATTACGACTAGCCAGAAAAACTTTTTCTTTATCAGAATCAATTTGAGGAAGATCAGGTAATGGTTTGCTGATATTAATTGCATTAAAGAAATCTGACCATGTAGTATAGCTATGAGGAAAATCAATTTTCATGTCAGGAAGTATGCCTGCAATGCCATTTAAAAAACGACTTTTACTTGCTTTGAGGTTGCTCCTGGCCTCATCATCAAATATTTGCACTAACAAATCACCTTTCCTAAATGTGGCACCTTCTTTTAAAAGTATATTTCCAGACAACACCTGTCCGGCTACCTCAGCACTAAGCTCCACCGCGTGTTGAGATGATAACCGACCGGTTGCAGATACTCCGGCATAATTAACATTGTAAATAACAGGCGATGCTTTTACATACAACTTTGCTTCTTCCTTTTCTCTTGACTCAGGAATCTCTTTTCTATCAACAAAATATTTAGACAGGAGCACTGCCAAAAAGATGGCAAAAACAACTACACCAATAGTAATTATAGTTTTACGAATATTCATGATTAAATGATTTAAAAGAAGGATAATAACACTTGTGCAATTTTAAGAAATAATCGTTTCACGAAAATAGTTTATTAATTCCTATAGGGATGTAAAATTCAATGTATAGTTGTTATTTATTCATTACTTTTCCATGAAGAGTTGAATCGGACTTATTAATGAAAATAATACATTTGCATACTAAATTCACAAAATAATAAAAGTATAATAATTGAAAAACTTTTTTAAGATATTAGGACCAGGCCTGTTATATGCAGGTGCAGCTGTTGGAGTATCGCATCTTGTACAATCTACTCGTGCAGGTGCAATGTTCAATTTCGATTTAGTGTGGATATTGATAATCGCTAATTTTTTGAAATACCCTTTTTTTGAATTTGGGCCCAGATATGCTAATGCCACAAGATCTAATCTTGTTGATGGATATAAAAAAGTAGGACGATGGGCTGTAATTCTTTTTGCCCTGGTTACGGTTGGCTCGATGTTTATTTTTCAAGCTGCAGTAACAGTGGTAACAGTTGGATTAATTTCCTATGTTTTTAATGTAACGATCAGTATTACAACATTGAGCATTATAATATTGCTTATTTCCGCAGTTATTCTCGTAATAGGTAAGTATAATCTTCTGGATAAGGTTATTAAATTTATAATTTTATTATTAGCAGTTTCAACGATAGTTGCCGTTTTTGCAGCTTTTGGGATTCAAAAGGAAGTAACACCAGAGGCATTAAATCAGTTTTCATTGACTCGTGGGGCTGATATATTTTTCCTCATTGCTTTTATAGGGTGGATGCCTGCTCCAATTGAATTGTCTGTCTGGTCATCAGCATGGAATATTGCCAAAACCGAACAACTGGGTTATGTTCCGAAATTAAAGGATGCAATAACAGAATTTAGAATAAGCTATATTGGAACTACATTGTTAGCTATGGGATTTCTAGCAATGGGCGCCTTGGTAATGTACGGAACTGGTGAAGAGTTTTCTTCAAGTGGAACAAGGTTTTCAGAACAACTTATAAATATGTACACCACTAGCTTGGGAAGTTGGGCTTACTGGATTGTATCAATAGCTGCTACTACAACAATGATTAGTACTACAATTACAGTAATGGATGGCTACCCTCGCGTATTAAGTCCGATATTTCGTAATTTATTTCCAGTTCAATGGAATGGTCTCAAAAACAAACAAATATTAACCTGGATTTGGTATGCAATATTGATCGTAGGAGCAACGATTATAATTGCTTTTGCAACAAAATCTATGGGAGCTATGGTGAGCCTTGCTACATCACTCTCGTTTCTAACAGCTCCTATATTAGCATGGTTAAACTATAAAGTTGTTACAGATAAACATATGCCTGCCGAAGCTGTTCCAGGATTGTTCCTGAGAATTCTTTCATGGGTAGGCATTAGTTTCTTTGTTATTTTTTCGTTTGTTTTTCTTTACTGGAAATATTTAATTTAACCACTTACCTCTTCCAAAATGCTGGCGAAATAACTATTAGCACAGTAAATATTTCGAGCCTGCCAAGCAACATTAAAAATGAGAGCAGCCATTTCGCAAAAGGTGAGAAAAAGGCATAATTATCGATAGGGCCTACATCACCAATTCCGGGGCCAATATTTCCCAGAGTGGCAATAGTGGCACCAATTGAAGTATCAAAATCATGTCCAAGTAATGATAGAGTCAATGTTCCGAAAGAGAAGACAAGAATATAAATAAGGAAAAAAGCCATAACGTTGAATATGATCTGTTGTGAGACGGATCTTCCGTTGTACTTTACAGGAATTATTGCGTGAGGATGGATGGATCGCTTCATCTCAAGCAAAGAGTTTTTTATTAGCAACAAATGACGGATAATCTTCACACCACCACCTGTTGAGCCTGCACTACCACCAATAAACATCAATGCGAATATAAACATCCACAAAAAGGTAGGCCACAATGAATAATCCGTTGACACAAATCCTGTAGTTGTTAATATTGACACCACAGTAAATAAGGCATCCCTGAATGAATTTTCAAGATTTAGTCCATAAACAATAAATAAACCCAGTGCTATAAAGGCTGAAATTATTGCTATAATCCAAAAGTATGTCCTAAATTCTTCATTTGTATATATCTTCTCGAACTTACGATGTAATGCAAAATAATGAAGAGTAAAGTTGGTGCCTGCAAAAATCATGAAAAGGATTATTACATATTGAGTATAGGGCATATATCCGGCAATGCTATTATTTTGCGTAGAGAAACCGCCAGTGGCCATAGTTGAAAACGAGTGGCAAACTGAATCGAAGAAATCCATTTCTCCAACCCATAATAATAGCACTTCCGAAATAGTGAATATTACATATATTGCCCAGAAACGTTTTGCTGTTTCTGTTATGCGAGGATGAAGTTTATCAGGCGTAATACCCGGCATTTCTGCTATCATCAATTGTAAACCACCAATCCCCAAAAATGGCAAGATAGCTACTGTTAATACTATAATTCCCATACCACCAAGCCATTGGGTCATAGCTCGCCAAAACAATATATTTTTTGGAACAGCTTCAATGTCGGTTAATACTGTTGCGCCTGTAGTTGTAAATCCTGAAATTGTTTCAAAAACGCATCTGAATAATTTGTTATTACTCCACTAAAAATAAAGGGTAAAGTTCCAAATATTGAAATAACTATCCACGAAAGTGAAACAATTAAATAGCCATCACGCCTACCTATACTTTTTTTGTTCTTCTTGTTTGTTATCAGCCAAATTGTTGAACCAATAACTCCTGTGATTATTGCTGAGATTAGCAATGGCCAAAACGACTCCTCATAGTAGAAAGCAAAGCAAAGCCCACTTAACATAAACAACCCCTCAACAATGAGTAAAAAACTAAGCACTTTAAGTACTATAGTAAGGTTAATGAGTTTATTATTAGGCATGACTGTTCTGTGTTAAACTAAAAACCAAAGCCAGGTTTAAGAAACATCTTTTCAATTGTATGAGAAATTCCCGGCAAGGCAAATACTACAACTTTATCGTTTTTCTCGATCTGGAAATCGCCAATTGCAATATATGATGTATCACCTCTGATTATTCCACCTATAAGTGCACCCTCTGGCATCCGAAGGTTTCTGATAGGTTTTTGCGTAACAGGTGAGCCTTTCTTTGCAATGAACTCAACAACATCGGAGTTTATACCACTCAAGCATTTTAATGATGCTACTTCATCACTCATAGAATGCTTTATCATATAACTTGCAGCGCTAAGCTTTTTATTTATAATAGTGTCGATACCAATATTTTGAGATATTTCAATATAATCGAGGTTTTCAACAAGTGCAATTGTTTTTTTAACTCCGAATTTTTTAGCGTGAAGGCATGTTAATATATTCGTTTCAGAGCTATTTGTAACAGCAATAAAGGCATCTACTCCCTCAATTCCTTCATCTTCCAGCAAGTTAATATCTCGCGCATCTCCATTAATAATTAATGTGTCATCCAACAAATCACTAAGTTTCAAAGATCGTTCACGATCTTGTTCAATAAGTTTAATATTTAGTTCTGTTTCAAGTTGTTTAGCTATTACCTTCCCAACCCTTCCTCCGCCTACAACCATAATAGTGTTGATTTCAACATCTTGTTTTCCTCCCAATTTAAGCAATTCGTCGATCCCTTCAGGTTTTGTTATTACATAAACAAAATCATTGGGTAAAAAGACAGAATTCCCGTCTGGAATAAATGTATCCTCTCCTCTGTGTATGGCAACAGCTCTAAAGTCAAGATTATCATATTTTGAAGCAATATCATTAAGCGACTGGTTTACAACAGATGCTTCGGGACTTATTCTGATCAGAAGTACCTGCAACTTACCTTCCGATAATTCAAAAATCTCAACAGCAGCAGGCTGTTGTAACAATTTTACAACCTCATGTCCAGCAATATCCTCAGGAGAAAGCAATACATCAATTCCTAATTCATTATATATCTTTTGATTTTCTTCATTTAGGTTTTGAAGTGTATTTACTCTAGCAATGGTATATTTAGCACCAAGTTTCTTAGCTAATATTGCAGTCATAATATTTATTGATTCGCTATGTAAAACTGAAATAACTAAATCTGCTTTAGCGACATTCGCCTTTTTAAGCACAGCAACTGAATTCGACTCTCCTACAATAGTCATTAAATCAGCATGAGTTTCCACAAGCTTTAAGAGGTCTTCATGAGGGTCAACAATGGTAATATTATGCTTGGAATCCACCAAAGCTTCAGCCAAATAAAATCCAACTTCACCATCACCAGCTATGATAATATTCATTTGTTATAATATTGTTATAATTGATAAAATTAAACATTCTGCTAATAGGTTGCAAAACTAAAAATATTCACAAAATGGAGCAGTTTTATTAAAGGTTATTCAATTCGATTAATAAAAGTTCAGAATTACAATAATGCAAATTTTATAGAATAGTTTAACAACAGAAATTTTCGCCGAATTGACATGAAAATTGGGGGAAATAATAAAATTAATATTGATGAAATCCATAAACAACCATATTGGGTAATAATATGTCAAACACCTAAGCAACTAAAACAAATCAACTATATTTGCGTTCTTATTTAAATACAATTAAATCTCTTTTAATCTATGAAACTTTCATTCCTTTCATTCGTTTTCTTGGTACTATCATTCACAATGTTTATGTCATGCAATAATGATGATGACATCGACTTGAATTTTCCCCAGATTAATATTATGTTCAGTCATTTTGTTGATAATGAACCGCTAAGTTTTGACACGGTAATATATACTAACGCTGCCGGGAACAAATATAGCGTTTCAACATTAAGGTATTTTGTGTCGAACATAGTTCTTACAAAGGAAGACGGCAGTACAGAAGGATTTAATATACCACATTATATAGATGCTACAGATGAATCAACTTTTACTTTCAGTAGTAGTCCGTTTCCTATTCCAGATGGCGAATATACTTCGCTTTCTTTTGTTTTTGGTTTAACAGAAGCACAGAATGTAACAGGTGCATTTGTCAACCCTCCGGAAAGTAATATGGAATGGCCTGTTCCGCTTGGAGGTGGATATCACTATATGAAACTGGAAGGAAAATTCGACTCCACATCAACAGTAAAGAATTATCAGGATCATTTCGGTCGTCTAATGACAACTCCGCATACTATAAATATCACTTATGATAACCTTGACTTAATACTGGTAGGAGGTGATGAAAAAACCATTGAATGCAAAATGAATGTTAACAATTGGTGGTCAACGCCTAATACTCTTAATCTCAACATAATGAGTGGTATTATGCAAGATGAAGCTATTCAAGAACAACTTCAGCAAAATGGTGCTAATATTTTTACTTTTGAGGTTCAATAAACTAAAACTATGAAATATACTTATTATATACTTATCGTATTATCATTTGCTTTACTATTATCCAATTGTAAAAAGAATAATGATTCTGATCCGGATACACCTTATGTAACAACTCCATATGATCTTGTTATTCCTAATGGCTTTCCTGATCTCTATATTTCTGATGATAATCCGCTAACTGTTGAAGGTGTTCAGCTTGGCAGGATGTTGTTTTACGATTCATTGCTTGATTTAAATAATAGCAGAGCTTGCGGTGGTTGTCACTTTCAGGCAAACTCTTTTACAAGGCCAGAAGTTAATTCCCTTGCTCATATTAATCTTGGATGGAATGGAGTATGGCTATGGAATGGGAAAATTGAGGGACATCTGGAAGATATTATGTTGTTTGAGGTAGAGGAATTTTTTAAAACCGACTTTAGTAAATTTAATTCACATCCTTCATACCCGGAATTATTTAAAAAAGCATTTAATGTGGATGTTATTACTTCCAAAGAAGCATCCTATGCTCTTGCACAATTTGAAAGAACCATGATGTCAGCCAACTCAAAATGGGACAGATATATTAAGGGTGAAGCTACTCTATCGCCGGCTGAAGCAAAGGGTTTTGAAGTGTTTTTTACGGAAAAGGGTGACTGCTTCCATTGTCATGCAACCATGCTGTTCACCGATAACCGATTTCATAATAATGGTCTGGATAGTACTCCTCAATTAGGACGTGAAGAGATTACTGGTGATCCTAATGATATTGGCAAGTTCAAATCGCCAACTTTAAGAAATATTATGCTAACTGCTCCATATATGAACGACGGCAGATATGCAACTATTGAAGAAGTGATCGATTTTTATAGCGAAGGAGTAGTATGGTCACCTACAGTTGACCCTTTAATGAAAAAGGTTCATCAGGGTGGTGTGCATCTTCTACAGGAAGATAAAGATAATTTGATTGCTTTTTTGAAAACACTTACCGATACTTCTTATTTACACAATCCAGAGCTTTCTAATCCGTTTTAATTGAAAGCAGATCATTGATTGTAACTATTAGATTTAACTTTTGGCATGAAACAATATTATATAGTCGCTTTAATAGTGATAGCTACATTATTATTAACAAATTGTAAAAAGGCTGGATCTGGTGATGAGAACCCACAAGAGACATTTGATCCAACTCCTCTTGAATTAATAATACCTCAAGGATTTCCGGATATGGTTATCCCCGATAATAATCCATTAACTGTTGAAGGTGTTGCTTTGGGAAGATTGCTTTTTTACGATGAAATATTGTCGGGAAATGATTCTCAATCATGTGCCACTTGTCATAGTCAGAGTTTTGCTTTCTCTGATAATGGAAAACAAACCAGTGAGGGTATTGATGGTATTAAAGGCGACCGAAATGCACCTGCTGTTATAAATATTGGATGGCTGCCTTCTTTGTTTTGGGATGGAAGAGCGAAAACCATCGAGGAACAAGCTCTTGGTCCTGTGCCTAACCCAATAGAAATGCACTTAGAATGGACCGATGCAGAGATTAAACTTAATAACCATGCAAACTACCCTGATTTGTTTTTTAAATCTTTTGGAACCCATGAAATAGACTCAATGCTAGTAGTTAAGGCTATTGCACAATTTGAACGTACCATAATCTCTTCAAATTCAAAATGGGACAAATATTTAAGAGGAGAAGTTTCTCTTTCGCAAACAGAAGCAAAAGGATTTGAGATTTTCTTCACTGAAAAAGGAGATTGTTTTCATTGCCATACTACCATTTTGTTTACTGATAACCTTTTTCATAATAATGGATTAGATTCTATTTTTAATGATGAAGGACTTTCAAATATCACAAACAATCCAAACGATCAAGGCAAATTCAAAACTCCTACTCTACGAAACATTGAATTCACCGCACCATATATGCACGACGGCAGGTTTACAACTCTTGAAGAGGTAATTGATTTCTATAGTGAAGGAATAGTTTGGTCTTCGACTATTGATCCTCTGATGAAAAAAGTAAGTCAAGGAGGGGTTCATCTAAATGAAGAAGAAAAAAATAACCTGATTGCCTTCGTTAAAACGCTTACAGATACTACTTTTGTAAATAATTCGGATTACTCTAATCCTTTTAAATGATTAAAAACATAAATCAATATATGATGTTTCAGGGTATTAGATTGTTAATTATACTGACGTTCGTACCAACATTTACTTTTGCACAACTGCATTTTGTCCGCTACGATTCGATTCTTGTAACAGATGCAAGCCTCCCATTAACAAATGCCTGGGCCGGAGGATTTAATAGTCCGCAGTTTTCTGAAATCGATCTTAACGGAGATGGCATTAAAGATCTATTTGCATTTGAACGTAATTGGTATGGAGTGGTAAAAACTTTTATCAATTCAGGAACTACTGATCAGGTTGATTATAAGCACGATGCCAGATATCAACACAAATTTCCTGTAATGCATAACTGGACACTTTTGGCCGACTATAATTGCGATGGGAAAAAGGATATTTTTACAAGTGTACCTGCTGGAGTAGCCTTGTACAGGAATGAATCTGGTCCCGTTCCAGGTTTAAAATTTACATTGGTTTCGCCATTATTGCTATCGGAAACTTCTCTTGGTCTGACCTACCTCTATGTTAGTCCTCCGGATATCCCTGCCATTACAGATGTTGATGGGGATGGGGATATGGATATTCTTTCTTTCGATGTGCTTGGTAATGCTATGATGTTCCATAAGAATATGTCAATTGAAAAATATGGCAATTGCAATAGCCTTGAGTTCGAACTACAATCTAGTTGCTGGGGTTATTTTTCTGAAAGTTCAATGGATAACAGTATAACGCTATTTGATACTTGCTCCGAAAATTCTTCCAGAGAAATTAAGGGTAATCGGCACGCAGGTTCAGCTTCTTTAGCACTTGATCTGACTGGAAATGGACTACTAGATTTATTACTTGGTGATATTTCATTTAATAATCTGGTAAGACTCAATAACGAAGGCACCAAAAATATAGCAAGCATGACAAGTCAAGATACAATGTTTCCTTCTTACTCAACACCTGTAAACCTTACCGTATTTCCGGCTGCATTTCATTTAGATGTAAATAATGACAATAAACAAGATTTGATCATCAGCCCAAACAATCCTAATACATCTGAAAACTTTAACAATATATTGTACTATAAAAATGCAGGAACGGATTTGGTTCCGATTTTTGAGTTTCAGGATAATGATTTTTTACAAGGCGAAATGATAGACGTTGGAGAAGGCGCCAGGCCTGTTTTCTTTGACGCTAATTCAGATGGCTTACTCGATATCATAATTGGTAACTTCGGGTATTTTGTGTCATCCGGTAACTTCGATAGCAAGCTGGCCCTACTTCTTAATACCGGTACTTTAACAGATCCTTCTTTTGACATGGTTGACCGGGACTATGCAGACCTTTCATCTTTCAATATTAACAGTGTTTACCCAACCTTCGGCGATATGGATGCTGATGGTGATAAGGATATGATTATTGGTAATGAAGATGGTCAACTACACTACTTTGTAAATAATGCTGATACAGGATCACCTGCTGAATTTTCTTTAAGTAAGCCTGTTTATATGAATATTGATGTTGGCGAAACGGCTATGCCTCAAATTGTTGATGTTAACCGCGATGGAAAACTAGATATGATAGTTGGAGAAAGAAGTGGTACAATTGACTACTTTGAGAATATTGGAACACCCACAGAAGCATTGTTTACAAGTTCGCCTACTAATGATTTCTTTGGGGCAGTTGATGTATTACTGGAATGTTGCTCGGGATATAGCGCACCCTTTTTAACAAATGATTCAGTAGGAAATTACGTGCTGTATGTTGGTTCAGAACAAGGGTTTCTTTATCAGTACAATAATATTGATGGTAATCTTAATGGGAGTTTTAATATAGTCGATTCTCTTTTCTTATCAGGTTTAAATATTACAATTTCAGGTGCCGACCTGAATAACGATGGTAATACCGAACTTATTTATGGTGAATATGCTGGAGGAATTACAGTTCTAAAGAAAGGAATTCCTAGTTATATTGGAATAAGGGAAACAAACACTGATAATATCAACGTAGACGTCTTCCCTAACCCAGCCAAGTCTGTCGTTTATCTTCAATTACGTGGTAAACCCTATTATGAAAATGTTAACGTTCAAATCTTAAACTTTTTAGGTCAAGTTATTTCAACACATCAATTTACTTATTCAGGTAGCGAAATGAAGATTGATCTTGAAGGTACTTCACCTGGAATATACCTCACACGAATTCGAACAAACGGCTTCGTTTGCACAAAGAAATTGATTATCAAGTAATTCTTCTACAACTTTTGTATTAAAACAGGCTTGATTACAGAGGTACCGTTCACTAATCTTACATAATAAACACCAGCTTTAAGATTCTCTCCTATTTTAATCGATGCTTCTTGCTCAGTAATAGCAATCTCCTGAACAATTGTTCCATTCATTGAATAAACTTGTATCACAGAACCTGAGGACATTTTATTTTCTAAGTGGAATTTAAGATTTGTAGAATTAATAAATGGATTAGGGCCTATTGTTATTTGAGCAGTTTCAAATTCATCACCTATTCCTACGAACCAGCTTGAAAGCTCAACTTCCAGATATGTAAGTATACCATTTTCAAGGGTTACACCTTCAATTACTTTTGTATTGTAATTATGGTGTGAAAATTTAATATTATATACTTCGGCTGTCGGCGTTCCAAACGCAAAGTTTCCTGATAAATCACTTACATCAATGATCTCAGTAGTTAGAATCTCTATCTCAACATTATTAATTGGCAACCCAGTTGCGCTATCAGTAACCATTCCTTCAAGGTAACAACCTTTTTTATAATCAGGGCCAAGAATGTACAAGCCTTCTTCAATATCTGCAGCAAGGATATTCCCTGAAGGAAGGTATGGAGTGGCTCCCCAACTACCATTATAACCTGGGCCTGAGTAATTTGGAGAAGTATCATAATTCCCGACTTCAATTAAATTACCAGGTCGAGTTGCATCATGAATAGTAACTCCATCACTATAATATGCTGTTACTAAATAATCGTTTAGAACGTGGACATTATGTGGAATTACGTTATTTCCCGGGCTAGACTATACTCGGTCAGTTTCAAAAATATTACCGAAATCAGAGACATCATAAGCAGCAATATATCCATTCTCAATTTCATCGGTAGTAAACAGAAAATTTCCATCATCAGATATCCAACAATTATGTGCAAAATATCCAGGTGTGGATTTGGTTGCCATCGCCGTAGGATTAGAAGGATCACTTACATCTACAGCAGTAAAAAAACCTTGGTAGATAGCAGCTCCCCAAAGCGTGTCACCACGTGCCATACCATCATGAAAATAATAATCGTCGAACCTGCCAAGCTCAACAGGGTTCATTGGGTCGGAGGTCAAATCGTAAATAATAACTCCTCCTGCTCCATTGTCAGAGCCGAAATTATAGAGCTTTCCGGTCTCATCAATATAAATATTATGAACAGTAGTAAAGGGGTAAGTAGAGCCAGTAAAAAGGGTTGTGTTGGTAATAGCACCTGGCAAAGGGCTCAAATCAACAATGTAGATACCTGCACCACCTTCGGTTGACACATATGCGTAATCACCCCAGGTTTTAAGATCCCGCCAAATTGAATTCACACCTGCTCCAAAAAATACTTCATTAGGCGAAGACGGATCAGTAACATCCACAATGGATGAACCAATGTATGTACCTACCAAAGCATATTCATTACCTTCTGAATCCACATGAGCCCAGATATCACTGAGGGGTGCGGTATAAGGAAGAAATCCCAACTCTTCTATGTTGAGCTGAGCGAATGAACTTATAAAAAGAACAATAAATGTAAAGGATAATAGATTTTTTTTCATGTGTTTAAAATTTTATATTGCATTATGAATGAAGCTAATATAAAATTTCTTCACTCATGCAACCGTTTCACTTTCGCACAAAAAATTTAATCATTTCGATTGATATAAATGCTTAAATTTATTTATGCTCATTTCATATTAAATTTATCTTTATTAGTTAACTAGTTTTTATCTTATTCAAAGAGTTTATAATGACAGACATAAGAATCTCACAAACTGTTGCCTGTTAACATTATTTTAATTTATCACATTCAAACTTATATATTAAGATTAAAATAAACTACAAGACCTTCAAGAATACTATCTACTGCAACGGCGGCCAAAATTAATCCCATTACTCTACTTATGATAGCTGCTCCTGAATCGCCAATTACCTTTTGAATTTTGCTGGCAGCCAGCAATAGTACCCATGCTATGAGCAATACAAATATCATCACTAATGCTGTAATAAATTGATTCATAAACGTAAAAGTTTCATTTTCGGTGAGTAATACTATTGCCATCATTGCACCCGGACTGGCCAAAGATGGTACAGCCATCGGAAATATTGCTACATCAACCTTGCTATCTTTCATGTTCATCTCACTCTCAGGCTTACTCTCACCAAATATCATCGTGAAACCAAAATATAATAGCACTAATCCTCCGGCAATCTGGAATGCTGATATCGAAATATCCATTGCTTCCAGTATCAACTGACCTAATACGAGGAAAAATAGCAGGACGATAGCAGCAAATAGTACTGCCCTAAAGGCGGTTATCTTACGTTCCTTACTACTTAATGTATTTGTCGATGCCAAAAAAACAGGCACTGATCCTATTGGGTCTATTACAACCCACAACACAACAAAAGCCTGTATTAATTGCTCAATCATTAATAAAATTTCGAACTGATTTTAAATAAGATTGCTAAAATAACTAAAAATCAATATAATAAACTCTTTAATTGGAATGATCAATTAATTGGTATAATAATTTTTACAAAAGCTCCCTTATCCTTATTATTCCCATTGTCAATAGTTCCACCATGAGCTACTATTATTTGGTTTGATAAAAACAAACTCAAAGCCTGTACTTCTGTAGTATTAGCCTCTCGCATAGTATCACCACTAAGGCGTTTCTTTCCTGACTCCATAAAATCTTTACTCCATCGATAATAAAGATTCTGGGCAATCCCTTCTCTTCGACACAGTTCAGTAATGCTTACTTCACCGCGCAAGCCATCAATAACAATTCTGATTTTTTCTTCTGAGGAGAATTTCCTGCGGGTCTTTCGTTTGATATCCCGTACCAAACTTTCACTAGATCTTTTCTGTTTCATCTTTAAACTGATTTTAAGGTTTGACATTTACCTTTCAACAATGGTTGAAAGGTAATAAACTATCTTTTAACCTATTTTCTAAATCAGTCCACTTTATGCTGAAAATTTACAATACAATATAAATTGCCCAACACTTGGAAGTAGTTCAATCGAAAAATATTCATTAAATCTATACACAAGAATGGTTAGTTTTACAAATGTTTGCAGTTGCAATAATTTTGTATCTTGCGCGCCAATTTTAAACTAATAATTTAATACAATGAGTATACTAAAAAGATCATTATTGTTGGTGAGTATGGTAATGTTAACAGTTGCTGTTATGGCACAATCTGTTGAAGATGCAGGTGCTAAATATAATGAAGGAAATGAATTTTATAAGGAAAAAGACTACAGTAATGCTGTAACCGCATATGAAGCCGCTCTTAATACTGCAAATGAAACCGGGGCAGATGCTGATGATCTAAAAGGTAGCATTGAAAAGCAGTTAATGAATGCATATTATAAAAACGGGCTAGCACAATATAAAGGTCGCAAATTTGATGCTGCTATTGCATTTCTTGAAAAGGGTTATGCGTTTGGTGAGAAGTTGAATGATGCTTCGATGAAAAAGAAAACAAGTACATACATTGCAAAGGTTAGAACCTCAAAAGGTAACTCATTATTAAAAAGTAACAAAATTAATGAAGCGTTTGCCGAGTATGAAATGGCCACTGAAATTCTGCCAAACTATCCTAATGCATATTATGGCAAAGGAATGGTTTACAAAGCTAAAGATGATATGGCAAATATGATGGTTAACATGGATAAAGCAATCGAGTTGGGAGCAGGTAACCCTAAAGCTGCCAAAATAGCTAAAAAAGCCAAATCAACTACAGCAAAGGCACTTGTTAATGCTGGTGCTAAAGAGATTCAAAAAGAACATGGCAAAAAGGCTACCGAGTACATAGTTAGTTCATTTAATTATAATCCCGGGAATGCTAAGGCATACTATTATCTTACTCTGGCATATAATAATACTAAAAATTGGGATAAAGCTATTGAAGCTGCCAATAAGGCAATTGGTATGGAAACAGACAATAAATCAGACATGTATTTTGCACTGGGCCAGGCGTACGAAGGTAAAAATGATGCTGCAGGTGCATGTAATGCCTATAAAAATGTTACTTCAGGCGCTAACGTTGAAGTAGCAAAATATCAAATAACACAAGTACTTAAGTGTAGTTAGAAAATATACTAAAGTTTAGTCAAGGGCAATCTAAGTTATTCGGGTTGCCCTTTTTTGTTGTTTTTTTTAGATAAAGCTTCAATCGCGCTCCTTTCTGAACCAAGCATTACTGCCATCCATCTTGAGTTTTCACGGGTCTCTAAACTAATCTTCATTGCCATTGTAATCGGAACAGACAATAACATACCCACATCGCCTAAGGTCCATCCCCAAAAAACAAGGGAGAGAAATACTACCAAAGTACTTAGGTTCATTCCTTTTCCAAAAAATTTGGGTTCAATTATCTGACCAACAATAAAATTAACTGCTGAGTAGCCAATACCTATGTAAAGTACTCCCTCCAGCCCCTGCTGAATAAGAACAAATAGGAAAATAGGAATTGCAGCTATTATTGATCCAATGTTTGGTATATATCGCATTAACAACACCAAGATGCCCCAGATAATAGCAAACTTTATGCCCATTACGAGTAATATTATTGTTACACACGTTCCTGCAAATAATCCTGTTAAAGTTTTTATTCCTAAATAATATCTTATGTTTCTTGAAATAACTGTTATATTTCCCAATGATAAATCGGGGTCACTTAGAACAACTTTTAATTTAATAGGATAGCTATTTGTTTCTCCAAGTATAAAAGCAGCAACAAGTATTAGGAGTATTATTTGGCCTAACAAGCCTCCAATTCCTGTAATAAATTTAGTAGCATAGCCAAAAACACTGCCTGCATTAAAATTATCAATAACGGTCTCAGTCGAAATATTTAATCCGTACCCGTTTAAGAATGTTATTGAAGATTTTGTAATGTCATGAAGTTCCTTTTTATAGAAAGGTAAATTTTGAGAGAATTGAATTATTGACCTTGTAACAGCTCCCCCCATCAAGAACAATACTATTAGTAAACCAAAAACAACAATTAATATTGATAATATACCATTTACACCTTTTTTCTTTAACCAGTCGATAGGGTGATAAATAATTATACTAAAAAAAACTGCCATAAGGATTGGATTAATAATAGGTGCACCTACTCTTAAACCAGCAATAATAATAACACCTGCTGCTGCATAAATCAACGGGTGAAGTTTAACATAACGTTTAATTTCAGTAGCCATAACTGTAGTATATGTGAATTAATACGCTAAATTAAGAATTATTTTAACTAATCAGAATTATTTTAACAATGAAAATTATGGATAGGTATAAGGTTATATGGGGAATAAAGGATTATGGGTATATGGGAATATGGCTTATAGTCACCCATATTTCCTTATTTCCTTATTTCCTTATTTCCCTATCTCCCCTATACCTTGTATTTTACGATTTTGTAAATGAATGACTCTTATAAAGCCAACCTATCTTACTACAAGAATTTTTGTTACTACTTTTTCAGATTTATCAATAGTGACTGCAAAAACCATATAGATGCCGGTAGCAACCCGTTGTCCGTTGAAATTGTTGCCATCCCATATAGCCTGACCCCCTTCAGATTTTGTTTGATAAACCAAATTTCCATAGCTATCAGTAATTTTAATATATGAATTGTTTTCCAATCCCTTTATAGCTATTAATCCTGTAAAATTTTCTCTAACTGGATTAGGGTAAGCATAAACCTTTGATCCAGGAGGCTGTGGAGGAGTAGCAGTACCTTTATATGAAATTATACCAACTGAGGTGCCAATATAAACTTCGCCTTCATCATCTAGTGAAATGGAAGTAATATTATTAGAAAGCAGTGGACTATTCTCTGCAGTAAAATGATGAATCTGATCTAACCCGTCTTCAGAGAAAAGAAATAGCCCGGCACGTTCTGTGCCAATCCATTTTCTGTTGTCCCCATCCACTGTAATTGCAGTTACGAGCTCCGTTTCAAGAAGGTAATCTGCAAGCCCGGAACCATCATTTCTTGGAACCAAAATCTGTTGGGCATCATAATTTGCCCCAGGTACAAAAATTTGACCAGGTGAGTAAAAAACAGCTATACCTTTATCCGTTCCTACCCAAACTTCACCATCATTATCAGAGGCAAAGGAATATATTTTATTACCTGGAATATTTCCTTGTCCTGATGAGGATCGTAATACTTTAACTTCATCATCTCCCTTGTCATCAACTGTCCCGTTATCAGTAAACACTATAATTAAACCATCGCTCCGTTTTATCATCCACTTTTGGTCGTAACTATCTACCAATAATTCACCAATATCCTTTCCGCTCAACGAGCCACCAAAATTAAAAGACTTCCATTCTCCATCGGTTTTCATAACCGACAACAGATTAGGAGCTCCAGAGTTAGCAACCCACATATTATGGTGGCTATCAAATTCAATTCCACTAACATTTATAAGGTTGGGATTAGATATCCATGGTTGAAGGCTAGAGTTTTGATCGTCAAAAATATCAGTAAGTTCGTTGTCAACAAATTTCACAACTCCCGCTTGCCATGTACCAATATAAGCAATAGAATTGTTTGAAGGATCAACTTTTACGCAAACGTAGTCACTTATAGAATCAAATGCCGGAGTTGTCCATGCATTATGAGTGAACCAGACATCCTCAATAAATGAAAAAACTCCATCCTTCATATATAGCTTGGACCAGTTGGATTGTCGGCCACCTGAAGCAACCCAAACATTACTACCCCCAGCATCAAGTTGAAAAACATTGTTTGATCCAGGTCCGTTTGGTTTGATAAACTCACCATTCCAACCAGTATTCCATGTCTTAACCAAGCCCTTTGATTTATCACCAACCCATATAAACTCTTCATCCATATTAGCTGATAAAGGATTTATCGACTGCTGACCGGGCTTCCAAACACTGTATTGAAAGACCATATCCTTATTAAAAAGTTGTACCTCAGCCTGATTTACAATTAACATATTATTTCCAACAACATTCATTTGATGATGCTGGCTGTTATTATCCTTCTCAAAATAAGCCCAGTTATAACCGTTAAAAACAAACATAGTATCCATATCATACTGTCCGCTATAATAATTAGCATATACTTTTCCATTAAAACTCACAACGTGATCATAAGGCAAATCGGGATAAATTAAACGTTGATCTTTATGCCATTGGTGATAATCCGCAAGGTTTAATCCATCAATATCAGCATAATATATGCCATTCTCAGTTGATGCAAACAACGAAGTGTCGTTATAAGTAATTTCAAATACGTTTATGGCATTACCATCAGGTCCAATATAGTATGTGTCGTAAATCTCTCTCCTATCCATATCTAATATCACAATCCCAAAGCCACATGCGAGATATGCAAAATCATCCTTAAACATGATGTTGTTAATGGTCTTGTTTCCAAGTATCTCTTTGTCTTTTATATCAGGCATGTTTATAATTGGGCCATCAATTGGAATTATATCCAGATTTGTATTTGTGTAAGCAACCAATATTTCATTAGTGTTACTGTTATAACCTATTTTACTAATTCCAACATCATTCAATCCTTTAACTTTGTCAAACCTGTCAATACGATTATCAAGTTTATTATAAGTGAAGATACTCAATGAGGTAGCCGCATAAATCATGTCATCAACTATGGCAACATCAATAATCATGTCATATGGTAAATGAGTTCTCCAACTTCCTATTGGTGAGCCCTGCGATATGCATGTTATTGGAATAAAAAGAATATATAAAAGTAAAATAGAAGTAAACTTGGATTTTCGCATTCTAAGGTATATTTATTTGTTTATTATTAACTGCAAATAACAAAATTTATTGTTAATTATAATACTCGACAACTCAAATAATTCATATAAATAATATGGTTTGTGATTGCTGTATCAGGGTGATCGATTTCTGTCCTTTTGTATGGTTTAATAACGTTGATTTGCGCTCAAAACAAATTGCCAATAATCTATTATTTCAGTTAATCACTCACGATATGATACAATTGCATTTTTTATTTCCTTAACTGACAGAGCATCTGATACAGTGTAATTACCGATAGCTGTTCTCCTGAGGCTACTCATATATGCCCCATTGTTCAATGCTTTTCCAAAATCATTAACCAGCGACCTAATATATGTTCCTTTACTACATTCAACTATAAAATTAATTTCTGGTAAATCAAAACTTAACAGTTCGAATTTTCGGATAGTAATCTTTCTTGAATTCAGTTTTACTTCATTATTCTTTCTTGCGTATTCAAAAGCACGTTTTCCTTCAATTTTTACCGCTGAAAATATGGGAGGAACTTGTTCTGTTTCACCGAGAAACTGCGTAGCCGTTTCTAATAATTGACTTTTTGAAATGTTGTTTATGTCAAATGTACTATCAACTTCAGTTTCTTTATCGTAAGAAGGTGTTGTGGCTCCCACAAACATACTTCCTATATAAACTTTATCAAGATCCTGAAATGAATCAATCCTTTTTGTGAATTTTCCTGTACAAACAATTAATAGACCAGTTGCTAACGGATCGAGGGTTCCTGCGTGACCAACTTTAATTTTTTTAATGTTAAGTGTTTTTTTGATCGTTGATCTTATTGAATTAACAACATCGAATGATGTCCAGCCCATTGGTTTATCAATAAGCAATAATTCTCCTTCCTCAAAATTAAATGCCATCAGGAAATTGTTAAATCAACTCCAAGAAAATATAATACAAGAATTACAACACCCACAAGAATACGATACCAACCGAATATCTTAAACCCGTGCTTTGTTAAAAAATTAATAAAGGATTTAATTGCGATCATAGCTACTATGAAAGCTACTACATTGCCAAATAGTAATATATCAATATTTTCTGTTGTAATAGCGCTATAATTTTTCATCAACTTATAACCTGATGCAGCTAGCATTGTTGGAACGGCCAAGAAAAAGGAAAATTCGGCAGCTTCTTTTCTGCCCAGCTTTTGAGTCATTCCGCCTATAATTGTTGCAGCCGATCGTGAAACCCCAGGTATCATTGCAATCACCTGAAAAAAGCCAATTTTTAATGCTTTCGAATAGGTAACTTCCTGATTCTTTGAAGGATTGTTAAACCAGTTATCAATAAATAACAGTACAATGCCTCCAAGAATGAGCATCACGGCAACCACGTAAACACTTTCTAGCAACATATCAATATAGTCGCTAAGAAGCAAGCCAAAAACGGCTGCAGGTAAAAAGGCTACAAACAGCTTGTAATAGAACTTGAGGGTTTGAAAAAACCTTTTCCAATAAAGTACAACTACAGAAAGTATCGCTCCAAATTGAATGTTAATGATAAAAGCTTGAATAAAATCGTTGCTTTTCATCCCCATAATACCTTCAGCTAATATCATATGCCCGGTAGAGGATACAGGCAAAAATTCAGTAATACCTTCTACTATAGCGAGAATAAGCGCTTCAATCCACGTCATGTACTATGAAATTATTTTGTTTGCTTTGGCCGATACATTATTGCAAAAATTTCAATCATATAACCTACGATTATAAGAATAGGTGCCAGTGTAAGCCTTCTGAATCCAAATATTGCTGCGCTAAATACTTCCGGATCATCAGAACCGCCTCCTACCATTAATAAAAATCCGGTTATTATAACTAGAAGACCGACAATTACAATTATATAATTTGTTTTGTTAAAAGCAAACATCAATTTGTTCTCTTCTTTCATTTGTTTTTGAACTTTGGCTGACATAATCTAATTTTTTTTCAAAAGTACAATAAAATCACATTGTTTAATTTTCATTATAGCATTCGAAATGATTTAGGTTAATAATCTTATTGAGCTAATCTTGCTTTACGCAATCGGAGTATTACAAAAGTATGTACAAGAAGACGTTTGAAATATATTAAAATAATTATTAGTGGCTCAACTTTAACCAGTTACAACTATCCATACATAGCGTCAGTTTTCATTCTTAGATATTTATCTACGGCAAAAAACGTAGATATTCCTGCAATTAGCAAACCGCAAACTAACACGAAAACATTAAGATAAATTAACATCTCTCTACTGGAAAGTAGTACAAGTTCGGGTATACTTTGCTGAGCAGCAATAAGTATTCCTTGTAATAAGCCAACAGCTATCAACGCACTCACTAAGCCTTGTACAAATCCAATGATAATAAATGGTTTAACAATAAATCCTTCTGTGGCACCCACAAGTTGCATGCTTCTAATAATAAATCTCTTAGAATAAATTGAAAGTCTGATTGTATTATTTATTAATGCAACTGTTATGAATAATAGCAATAAACTAAATCCAAATAATATTAAGCTGATTTTTTGAAGGTTTCTATTAATAAGATGAACCACCGATTTTTGATAATAAACCTCTTTAACTGAATTATTTGCTCGAATAAAATTCTCCATTAAAAGGATACTATCATTGTTTGCCCAGTCAGCATTAAACCGAACGTCGATTGATGGTAGCAACGGGTTATATTTATCCTCCATAAACTCAGTAAAATCCTCGCCCAATACATTGGCAAGTTTACGTGTGGCTTCTTCTTTTGTAATATATTCTGTTGATTTAATAGCAGGATTTATATCCAATTGCTTTTGTAAATATATAATATCAGCCTCCTTAATTCCATCTTTCATTATTATCTCGAAACCGATATTTTCTTTAATATAGTTTGATAAACTTTTTGCATGCAGGACAAATAGTCCCAGAAAACCTAGAGTGAATAAAACAAGTGTAATGCTTATTACAGAGGTAATATATGAGGTGTTAATCTTTCGTTTATAATATTTTTCGTTGTATGAGGCCATTTTAAGAGGCTAAAATAAACAAATCTATATTTGAAATGCAGTAATTCTTTGGGAATTAATCAATGGCAAGATTGATTTGGAAGAAACAATAGATTAATTAAAACAGCTAATTAATTTTGGATTCATTTTGAAACCTATTCAGAATCCAATTAATTCATCTACATTAGTGGCATAATAAATACTATAAAACCTGAATAGCGTAATAACTATTATTATCAAAAATTAAGAAGTTACAGAAATGCAAGATTCGAAAATTGGTACTTTCTCAGCAATGTCCATTGGCATTGGAGGAATGGTTGGTGGTGGCATTTTTGCTGTTACAGGTTTAACTGTTGAGCTCACAAAGGGGTCGGCACCACTAGCATTTATTATTGCCGGTATTGTTGCTTTGTTAACTGCCTACTCATACTGGAAATTATCGCTTTACTTGCCAAATAATGGAGGTACAGTTTATTTTATTAACAAAGCATTTGGCAGTAGTACTCTTACTGGAAGTATTAATCTACTACTTTTTCTTTCCTATATTATCCTAATTTCAATATATGCATTTGCATTTGGTGCTTATGGGGCTAGACTTTTTCCTCCTGAATGGTATCAATGGCTCAAACATGGGCTTATTACCTTTATTCTTATTGCACTTGCTACAATTAATTATTTTAGTGCATCGCTGGTGATAAAGTCCGAGAATATTTTGAATTTAGTCAAAATGATACTCCTTGCTATCTTTGTTGTAGTTGGGCTTATTACGCCAATAAAATGGGAACAAATGGATACAGCTAATTGGGTCGATCCGTTTGCAATGGTATCTGGAGCAATGATTATCTTCTTAAATTATGAGGGATTTGAACTAATAGCCAACGCAAGTAGTAATATAAGAAAACCAAAAATAGCTTTACCTATTGCATACATTGGTGGTGTACTAATAGCAATAACACTTTATGTTTTGATTGTTATTGTTGTTGTAGGACATCTAAGTTTTTTTGAAATAACTAAATATAGTGAACACGTCCTCTCTGACACAGCAAGTCAGTTTATGGGTAAATCAGGTCTAATTATTATTTCAGTTGCAGCCCTGCTGGCAACAAGTTCTGCAATCAACGCAACTTACTATGGATCGGGTCGACTCACCTATACAATTGCTAATTCAGGTGAATTACCGAAGATACTTGAAAAATCGATTCATAATCAACCTGTTTATGGAATGATAATATTCGCTATTCTGGCATTGTTTGTAGCTAACCTAATTCCTTTGGGTGCAATAGCTACAATGGGAAGTGCAGGATTTCTATTGGTTTTTATGATGGTAAATATTGCTAATTTCAAGATGTATAAAACAACCAAGAGCTCAAGAATAATAACTTTATTAGGTGCTTTTTCCTGTGCTATTGCTATGGGAGCTCTCATTTATGCAACTGTGAAAGATGCTAACACACGCTGGGAAGTACTTATTCTGATAGCGATGATGGGTGGTGCGTTATTAATAGAAACTATTTATCGAAAGTATTTTTTAAATAATGTAGATAAACAGAAATAAAATATCCCTTTAATTAAATTGCTTTTCAAGCAGAATACTTTTATCCTTGTGACCCACCAAATGTAACTTTTATTAATTTCGCAGATTCAATTTTTGCGTATCGAAAAAGATAAATTCAGAATAAACGCAACAAGTAATATTAATAATGGGATACGATTTTAGAAGTATAGAAAAAAAGTGGCAGGACTATTGGAGACTTAACCAAACGTTTAAGGCTGATATTGATAATACCCGGCCGAAATATTATGTGCTCGACATGTTTCCATACCCTTCTGGCTCAGGGCTACATGTTGGCCATCCTCTTGGATACATTGCTTCGGATATTTATGCACGATTTAAACGTCACAAAGGTTTTAATGTGCTTCATCCAATGGGTTTCGATGCATATGGGTTACCAGCCGAGCAATATGCAATTCAAAGTGGAACACACCCTGAAATAACTACTGATAAGAATATTCTGAGATATCGTGAGCAACTTGATAAAATTGGATTCTCCTTCGACTGGAGTAGAGAAATAAGGACAAGTGATCCCAGTTACTACAAGTGGACACAATGGACCTTTATTCAAATCTTTAATTCATGGTATAATAATAAGACCAATAAGGCCGAAAGTATAAGTGACCTTGTTTTGCAATTTGAAAAAAATGGTAATCATGATATTGATGCTGTTTGTTCTCCAACCGAACTTTTTACCAATAAGGATTGGAATAATTATGATGAAAAGACCCAGCAGGAAATTATCATGAATTACAGGCTTGCGTATTTGTCGAATTCAATAGTAAACTGGTGTCCTGAATTAGGTACTGTGTTGGCTAATGATGAGGTCAAAGATGGATTATCAGAACGTGGCGGGTATCCTGTTGAAAAGAAAATGATGAAACAGTGGTCGTTGCGAATAACATCTTATGCCCAAAGATTGCTTGAAGGATTGGATATTCTTGACTGGCCTGATTCACTTAAAGAGATGCAAAGAAACTGGATTGGAAGGAGTGAAGGGGCTTCAATTAAATTTAAGGTTTTTAATGATCCACATGATGGAGAGATTGAAGTATTCACAACTCGGCCTGATACAATCTTCGGATCAACCTTCATGGTCTTAGCACCCGAACATGAACTTGTTGATTTAATTACAACATCTGATAAAAAAGAAGCAATTCAAAGTTATATTTCATGGACAAAAAACCGAAGTGAGCGTGAAAGAATGACAGAGGTTAAAAATATAAGTGGTGAATTTACAGGAGCTTATGCAGTTAATCCGTTAACAAAAGAGAAAATTCCAATCTGGATTGCTGACTATGTACTTTCAGGATATGGCACAGGAGCTATAATGGCTGTTCCAGGACATGATAGTCGCGACTTTGCTTTTTCAAGGCATTTTAATTTGCCAGTTATACAGGTAGTTGTTAAAGAAGGAGATGACCCCTCCGACCCAGCCAGTTGGGATGATTCATACGATTCAAAAGAGGGAGTAATGATCAACTCTGGATTTATAAATGGAATGCCGGTAGTTGATGCAATGATAGCTACGATTAGAAAAATAGAAGAAATGAATATCGGTGAAGGAAATATTAATTATCGATTACATGATGCTATTTTCAGCCGTCAGCGATATTGGGGTGAACCTTTTCCTATTTATTATAAAGATGGAATGCCTTATGCACTTAGTGAAAGTGAGCTGCCTCTTAAATTACCAAAGGTTGAAAGCTATTTACCAACAAGCGAAGGAAACCCTCCACTTGCAAATGCTCAAAACTGGGTTAATAAAGATGGTTATCCACTGGAAACTAACACCATGCCGGGTTTTGCAGGATCGTGTGGATATTATCTTAGGTATATGGATCCACATAATGAAAAAGAATATTTTTCTAAAGAAGCAAACAATTACTGGCAGGATGTAGATCTATATATTGGTGGTGATGAACACGCAGCTGGCCATCTGATTTATTCAAGGTTTTGGAGTAAATTTCTTTTCGACAAAGGACTTGTGTGTGAAGATGAACCTTTCAAAAAATTAATAAATCAAGGTAAAATACAGGGAAGGTCCAGTTTTGTATATCGAATTATGGGAACAAATAAGTTTGTCTCATATAACATTCGCAAAGAATATAAAGTTCAGGAGTTACACGTTGATATTGATCTTGTTGATAATGATGTACTGGATATTAATGCTTTTAAGAACTGGAGGGAAGAATTCAAAGATGCAACTTTTATACTGGAAGATGGAAAATATATTTGTGGTCATGAGATTGAAAAAATGTCGAAATCAAAACACAATGTTCAAAACCCGGATGCATTAATTGAAAAATATGGAGCTGATACACTGAGATTATATGAAATGTTTCTAGGGCCTCTTGAGCAAGATAAGCCATGGGATACACATGGAATAGAAGGTGTGTTCAGATTTTTGAGAAAATTTTGGAAGTTGTATTTTGATGATGATGATAACTTTATCGTTAACGATAAAAATACTTCAGAAGAAGAATTAAAATCTCTTCATAAAGCTATAAAAAAAGTTACGTCTGATATCGAACGGTTTTCATTTAATACCGGTGTAAGTGCCTTTATGATTTGTGTAAATGAATTAAGTGATTTAGACTGTCATAACAGAGAAATTTTAGAACCACTTGCAGTCCTTCTAAGCCCATATGCACCGCACATTACAGAAGAAATATGGAAAACTTTTGGATATGATAGTAGTATTTGTGCAGCTTCATATCCCGCTCATAATGAAAACTATTTAAAAGAAAACACCTTTGAATATCCTGTTTCTTTTAATGGTAAATTGAGGTTTAAAATAATTTTGCCTATTAATATGCCTAAACCTGAAATTGAAAAAGCGGCTATTAACGCAAAAGAAACTCCAAAATGGATTGAAGGAAAAACGATTAGGAAAGTTATCGTGGTTCCTAACAGAATTATTAATATTGTAGTAAGTTAGTAGTAAAGAAATATTAATAACATATATTATAGCTACTTAAAAATGCATCACAAAACTCGCTTCCTATTTCTACTAACATTATGTTTGTATGCAACAAACTTTTTGTTTTCACAAGATACAGTTATAAACCATGCATTTAAAACAGGTGAATATCTTAAATACCGGGTTTATTATAGTTCAGCTGTTGGAAATTTTACTGCAGGCGAGGCTATTCTTACAGTTGGCAAGTGGGAAGATAAGTATGCTGGAAAAACCAAAGATGTATACCGTATTACAGGTATTGGAAATTCAAAAGGTATGTTTAATTGGTTTTATAAAGTTCGCGACAAGTTTGAAACTTTTACGGACAAGAACACTCTGCTTCCATATGCGTTTATTAGAAAAACACGTGAAGGAAAATATGAACAGGATGATATTGTTATTTTCGACAGGGAAGAAAATGAGGCTATTACTAACTCTATTGAAGTAAAAGCTATTCCTCCCAATGTTCACGATATGATATCAGCTTTTTATTACATGCGTACCATAACCCTGGAGGATTTTGATGCTGATAGTATGTACTTTATTAATTTCTTTTTAGATGATTCGGTGTATGTGTCAGCCGTTAAATTCATGGGTAAATCAGAAATTAACACCAAATGGGGAGATATTGGATGCTTAAAGTTTGCTCCAATGATGGCTTCAGGAGAAGTTTTTGCAGACAAGTACCCTATGTCTGTCTGGATAAGTGACGATGAAAATCATATTCCGATACTCGTTGAATCAGCGGTTATAGTGGGTTCTGTTAAAATGGAATTGATCGAATTTGGTGGACTGGTAAATCCAATGAAAATTAATCTGGAAGAGTGAACGCATTGAAATATTAGATATGACTTCTGTCTTCCAATTTAGGGTGTTGTTTCTTTCACACGCATGTCTCCCAAAAGCACATCCCAGAAACCAATAAGACGACCACCAATTTGTGTTTCTTTTCGTTTTACATAAACTGTGATATCTTTCTTAGTAGTATCCTGATAAACAAGCCTTCCTTCAGCATCAAATCCTTTGAACTTCTGGAATATTGTAATAACTCCAACATATGTGCCATCCGGTTGCTTCTGAAGGTCGCTCATATATTCAATATTATACCATTCTATCTCCACCTTCCTATAATTCAATCGCATTAATCTTTCAAAATATTCACGAACATTATAATAGCTTATCTCTGGCTTACGTAATGAAGAAACTCCTATTTCACTACCTGCCATAAATAACTCCTCAGCTCTATCAATTACTCGATTTGCTTCACTCCAAGGTGTTTCTTTACTTCCAATAATACTTATATATTTACTTAGGTCACGTGCTTTTTCGATGGCAAGGCTGTCGATTGCCTGTTTGCGCTCATAGCTTAATTCGACTTGAGCAATTCCGGAAATTGAGAAGCTCATTGCCAAAATAATAATCCACAAATATGTTCGTTTCATAATTTCTTTAATTTTTAATTAATTCTAGTTCCGTAATCTTTCCCAAACCGTCATGCTTTACTGCATCAACTTTGTAAAAATATTGTTTTTTATCTTTTAAATAATTAAGAAACATACTTATTGTAGTTGGACGATCGTAATCGTTAAATCCTCCAGCCTTACTTATAATAATAAGTACAGGGATATCAGGTGTAGCAAACTGTTGCAATATCAAATTTATTTGCTCATTAGCATCATCCGTATTAGTTGCATTTGCAATGGCAATAAGCTGATTGTCAATTTCCTGATACTTAGATGCAGCTACCATTGCTCGTTTCTCTTCTTCACGCTTCAGCCTTTCCTCTTCAGCCTGGCGTTCTGCGTCTGCTCTGTCCGTTGAGAGTTTTGATTCAACTTTTGATATAAGATCATTAACTTCTGGATCATCAATGTTATATGATTTAATTACTTCCAAACGCTTGTCTTGTTCATCAAGACTCCAGTTTGTTGTACCGTTTAACATGGCTGTGAGATCTTTTTTAGACTGTTCAACTTTCATTTTATATTCAGCTGCGGCTTTTTCGCGAGCTAATTTTTTCTTGCTTTTACAAGAGCTGGCACCACTTGTAATAATTATTGCTGCCAGTAAAAACATCAATATTCTTGTGGGATTCTTCATCACTAATTTCATATTCTTATGATTGATAGTTATTTTGTTTAGTGTAATATGATAGAAAATAAATTCTCAATTTGGTTACAAACCTAACTTCACTAAGTATAATAATGCAAAAGTATCGAAAAAATTGTGCAACCTTTGTGAAATAATTTCTATGGCCAAGCACTATACAATACCAATTTTTGTTCCTGAACTAGCATGCCCCTTTCAATGTGTGTTTTGTAATCAGGAAAAAATTTCCGGCCACCAGAATATTCCAGATAGAAATGAAATTATTAATACTATTGAAGTATACTTAAAAACTTTTAAATCTAAAAAAAGGATTGTTGAAGTTGGATTTTTTGGAGGAAGCTTTACAGGTATCCCTATTGATGAACAACTATACTACCTTGAAATTATTAAGCCTTTTATTAATGCTGGTACTATTCAGGGAATTCGATTATCAACCCGGCCTGATTATATTAATGATGGCATCTTAAAAATGCTATACCAAAATCATGTTACAACAATTGAACTTGGAGCTCAGTCGTTTGATGATGATGTACTACAAAAGTCGTTTCGTGGGCATACCGCTAATCAAATAGAAATAGCATCAAAAATGATAATTGATACCGGCTTTAAATTAGGATTGCAGATGATGATTGGTTTGCCAGGTGACACGATTGAAAAAGCAATATATACTGCCAATAAAATAATTGAATCCGGAGCACATGAAACACGTCTTTATCCTACCTTAGTAATAAGGGATACAGCTTTACATAAGTTGTACTCTAATGAAAAGTATAAACCTCTCACACTAAAACAAGCTGTTGAATGGACAAAACAAATACTTCCGCTTTTTGAAGAGGCCGGTGTAAGGCTCATTCGTGTCGGATTACATCCCTCTGATGGACTTGTTTCTGGCAATGAACTGGTGGACGGGCCTTTCCATTCTTCATTTAAAGAACTTGTAATCTCATCATTATGGGCTGACCTACTGACACCACTACTTATTAATGGGACCGATAAAAATATAGAAATACATGTTCCTACCAAAGAGATTAATTATGCTATCGGCCATAAATCAGCAAATAAAAAAATGTTACTTGAGAGATTTAATTCGGTTAAGTTTGTGCCAGAAGTATCTTATTCTGCACGAAACTTCACATTAAAATCCCTGAATTAAAAGTAAGACAGCAAGTACAATCTTTTGTCCGGTTAGATAAAATGATAATTATAGCAAATAAAAATATTCCCGAACTAGCTTTAAAACGATTAAAAGAATATGGCCGAGTTCTGACTTTTGAAACCACAGGATTAACATATCCATCAATTTCATGTCACCCTGATGTGTTCTTATGTTTATCAGATGATCAACTAATAATTGCTCCAAATACACCAGATGTGTTCAGCAAATTATTAAATGAGAATAAGATACGATTATTGAAAGGGCAAAGTGATGTTGGCTATAGTTATCCCGAAACAGCAAAATATAATGCTGTTATCACCAAGACTCATCTTATTCATAATTTAGAAGTTACCGATAACACAATTAAGGAATCTTGTATTGATAAAGGTAAAATTCACGTTAATCAGGGATACACAAGATGTAATCTGCTACCAATTAATAATGATAACTTTATTACATCCGACGAAGGAATTTATCATACATTAGTCACTAATAAACTTAATGTACTTTATGTTGACCCTCAGGAGATTCTACTTCCGGGATTTAAAAATGGATTTATTGGAGGTGCTTGTGGGGTCTATCAAAATCGCATTTTTATAATAGGTAGCTTAATCAATCTCTCTAACGGTGAACAAATGGCGTCATTTGTAAAAGAAGCTGGGTATCAAGTTATTGAGTTGTGTGAGGGACCATTATTTGATTGCGGCAGTTTGATATTTATTGATTGACCTTCCAACCTTTTTGCACATAACTAAATGCTGTGATATAACTCCTAACAATAAGTTAGATTTTTGTTGACTTAAATCAAATACACTATTACCAGTCGCAATTCACTATTAAATATCAAGTTAATTGATTGATACGGGTTTTTTTACTATTTTTGCACCCTGAAAATTTACTAATTACAACGTTATGGAAAAAAAGAGGGTTCTATATGTAAATCAAGAGATTATGCCCTATCTGCCCGAGACTCACATTAGCAAGATAGGACGTTTTCTACCTCAAAAAACGCAGGAATCTGGAAAAGAAATACGTACATTCATGCCTCGTTATGGTTTAGTAAACGAAAGGAGAAATCAACTCCATGAGGTAATAAGGTTATCTGGCATGAATCTTATTATTGATGACATCGACCACCCTCTGATAATTAAAGTTGCATCTATACAACAAGCAAGGATGCAAGTTTATTTTATTGATAATGAAGACTATTTCCATCGTAAATTTTTATTTAGAGATAAAAATGATACTTTTTTTGAGGATAATGATGAAAGAACAGTTTTCTTTTCGAAGGGTGTATTAGAAACTGTAAAAAAACTTGGTTGGGCTCCTGATGTTGTTCATGCCCACGGCTGGTTTTCAAGCCTTATTCCTCTTTACATAAGAACTGCATATAAAGATAATCCTATATTCGGTGATCTGAAAATTATTTTCTCATTGTATGATGACGATTTTTCGGAAGGATTTAAAGATGGATTTACTGAAAAAATTGTCATGAACGGTCTAAATAAAAGTGACCTTAAACACTATAAAGACGGAACATACGTTTCGATGATGAAAGGTGCTATTGATAGATCAGATGCACTGATCCAGGGAAGTGCGGAAATAGACCCAGAAATACTTAAATATGCAAAGGCATCTGGAAAACCTATGCTAGATTATATTGAAGATGAGAATTATTATGTTGCGTACAATAAATTTTATGATAAAATTATCGGAGAAGATTAGTAAATCAATAATTTCGTCTGCTGTTTTCAGTCTGCTTTCCTTCATTATACTTTCGTTTCTATTTAATTCGTGTTCCAAGAAGGCCGGACAAATTGGTTTTGTAATTCAACCTGAAGACAGCAAACTCCAAGTTGCCTTTACAGATACATCTTCAATTTATGGCTATTCGGAACTCTTAGACTCAATAAGGTCCGACAAATTAAGTGTTAGTGCCTTTGGTAGTTTGAAGGATCCAGTATTTGGCGGTACTACTGCAGGATTTTACACACAATTCATCCTTTCCGTTAATGGTCATGATTTTGGAGAAGATAGACAATTAGATTCATTGATACTCACACTAAATTATGAAGGGGTTTATGGTGACACAAATGTTATACTTACTGCTCATACTTATGAAATGTTAGAAGGTATAAGTAAAGACAGTATCTATTATTCAAATCTGCAACTTCCTCTTGATCCTACGGATTATAGCAATTTTTCGTTTATGCCGAGACCTAATGATAGTATTGTGATAGATGGAGACACACTTAAACCAATAGTCTGGATGAATTTATCAAATATTAGCACTGCTCTTGGTGATAAATTACTAAATGCAGATTCTGCAGAAATGGACGATAGTGAAACATTTCAGGAGTACTTTAAAGGGCTTTTTATTCAGTCGCAACCTGTTTATGAGGATGGTGCAATAGTATATTTCGGTCTTTCCTCAACATACTCAAAACTATCATTATATTACAGCAACAGTGAACAAGACTCACTTAGGTATGATTATATTATAACTACTACAACCGCTACTGTAAATAAATATGAGCATGAATATAATAGTTCCAGCCCTGATTTTAAAGCACAGGTAATTAATGGTGATACTATGTTAGGATCACAAAAATTTTATGTTCAGGGGTATGGGGGTGTTCAAACAATCATTAAATTCCCTTATTTGATAAAATGGGCTCAACTCGGAAATGTTGCAATCAATGAAGCCAAATTAGTCCTTCCTGGTTATCCTGAAGATGAGTTTTTTGGGGCTCCTGCAAAAATGTCCTTGTTAGAAATTGAAGAAGATGGATTGGGAATACCATTAATCGACCAAAGTGAAGGAGAGGCCTATTTTGATGGAAAATATAACGAGTCAAGAAATTCTTATGAATTTAGAATAACACGCTATATTCAATCTATGATTAGTGACACTACATTGCCCAACAGAGGGCTGTACTTATTCATCTTTGGAGGTTCGGTTCACCCCGAGCGTTTTATCTTTAAAGGAAATCAAAACGGCGCAGACTCAACCGGCATAATGCTCGAAATATTATATACTGATTTGTAAAACCAAAACTAATTTAACCTCTCTTTTTTTGAAATTTCCTGTTTTCGTTTATATTTGTATAATTAAATAAATAAAACATGTGTGGAATAGTTGCTTATATAGGATACAAAAAGGCGCACCCTATATTAATTAAAGGGTTACATCGTTTAGAGTACCGAGGTTACGATAGTGCAGGCATTTCACTGTTAAATGGTAAAATTCATACATACAAAACCAAAGGAAAAGTTTCTAAACTTGAAAAGTTTTTAAAAGATCAACATGTTGAAGGAGAAATTGGGATAGCGCACACTCGTTGGGCTACACATGGTGAACCAAATCAAATAAATGCACATCCACACTCCTCCCAGTCAAAATCAATTTCAATTATCCACAACGGAATTATTGAAAATTATTCCACATTAAAAGAAGAATTAAAGGCGAGAGGATATGTTTTCGAATCGGATACTGATACTGAAGTGTTAGTAAACCTAATTGAGGATATTCGAATAAAAGAAAATGTTCTTCTTGATGAAGCCGTGCGTATTGCTTTGAGTCAGGTTATTGGTGCTTATGCGATTGTGATCTTGTCAGAGGAACATCCTAATACATTGATAGCAGCAAGAAAAGGAAGTCCGTTAGTTGTTGGAATTGGCGATGACGATTTCTTTCTTGCGTCTGATGCCACACCAATTGTGGAGTATACCAAGAATGTTGTTTATCTTGAGGATGAAGAAATTGCTGTTCTTACAAGAGGTGAAGAGTTAAAAATTAAAACTATCAAAAATAAGGATAAAACACCTTATGTTCAGGAATTGGAATGGAATCTGAGTGAACTTGAAAAAGGAGGATACGAACATTTCATGTTGAAAGAGATATACGAACAGCCTAACTCTATTAAAGATAGCTTAAGAGGAAGGATAAATCCTATAACTGGCAATGTTTCTCTGGGTGGGATTATTGATTATGAACAAAAACTAGTAAATGCTAAACGCATTATTATAATCGCTTGTGGTACATCATGGCATGCTGGTTTAGTTGGTGAGTATATGATTGAGGATATTGCACGGATACCCGTTGAAGTTGAATATGCCTCAGAGTTCAGATATAGAAATCCAATAATTAGTGAAGATGATGTAATTATTGCTATTTCGCAGTCAGGTGAAACTGCTGATACATTGGCTGCCATTGAGTTAGCAAAGAAGAAGGGTGCAACAATTCTTGGAATATGTAATGTTGTTGGTTCATCAATTGCGAGGGCTTCTCATGCAGGTTCATACACACATGCAGGACCTGAAATTGGGGTTGCATCAACAAAGGCTTTTACAGCACAAGTTGCGGTACTTGCAGTAATGACACTAAGACTTGCACAACTTAAAGGAACAATACCAAAAGCCAAATTTATGCAGATGTTGCAAGAACTTGACAGAATACCTGAAAAAGTGGAAAGGGTATTAAGTACTAATGGCACGACTGAGAGAATTGCAAAAAAGTATAAAGATGTAAATAATTTTCTTTATTTAGGCAGAGGAAATAATTTCCCTGTTGCGCTTGAAGGAGCTTTAAAACTTAAAGAAATATCATATATTCATGCCGAGGGTTATCCAGCTGCAGAAATGAAACATGGACCGATAGCCTTGATTGATGAAAACATGCCAGTTGTTTTTATTGCTCCACACTTAGGTATTTACGAAAAAGTTGTAAGCAATATTCAAGAAGTTAAAGCCAGAAAAGGTAAAATTATTGCAATAGTCACTGAGGGAGATACAATTATTAAAAAGATAGCCGATTATGTAATTGAAATTCCTGAAACTGAAGAATTTCTAATCCCACTCCTCGCAACAATCCCGCTACAAAAACTGGCTTATCATATTGCAGTTATGCGTGGCTGTAACGTAGATATGCCACGTAATCTTGCAAAATCTGTTACTGTCGAATAATTGAGCTATTTGGTTACGATAATTTTTCTTACAACAGAAGTACTTCCAATATTTAATTTGTAGAAATATATTCCTGAATCCACACCTGTAGTGTTCCAATAATAATTGTGTGAACCACCAATAATTTTTTCCTCATTAGAAAGATCTGTTATTTTTCTTCCAGTCAAATCAAAGATTGAAAGGCTGACTTCATAACTTTTATCCAGAGAAAGTTGAATAGTGACATTTTCATTAGTCGGATTAGGGTATGCTATAACGTTTAAATCAGTAATCGGATTATCATCAATATCAGTCCACATGTAATTTATCCCAAAAAAGAATAATATTTCAGCCATCACTTCATCTTTGGTTGATCCTTCTTGATCAACAAGACCTGCAAACTCAAATGAAGTACCAATAGTTTTATATACTTCATTTTCAAAAGAAACCCCTGTGCCATATTCAGGTTCTGTATTTTTGAAAATGAGCAAACTGTTTGACTTTGGTGCAATTTGGTCTATATAACTGTTTATACCATTATATTCAAATTCGAAACTATGCATGATACTCCCGCTTTCACCAACAATAGTTCCTAAGTCTCCAGCTCCATCAGCTATACCCTCTATATTAAAAAGTTCATGAACACTTGTTTGGTTATCATATGCCCAGGTATCACCTCCTTCCATGTATATACGTCCGCCATTTTCAAGGTATGTGGCAAGTAAATCACCCTCGGCATTTTCTAACACATAATTATCCGGATATATCCCTAACAATACAAATACTGATTGATAATTATTAATATCTGCAGACCAATCAATTACAACATCTCTTTCTACTTGTAACATATCCAAACATGATTCAATTGAACTTGTAGAATTGCTATTTGCCAAATCGATAATTAAAATAGACTTAAGTCCAATTACTGCAATAAAGTCATCGGTTCCACTAATCCCATGATCAGCTATCATATTTATTTCGAAAGTTACAGAAGTACCCTCAGGCGTATCAGATGCAGCAGATACGCTAAATATTACTTGTTCTATTTCATTACCGGGAATATTGCCTAATGATTGAGGATCGCCGTTTATCTCAATGTATTCACTTGAAGATTGCAGCTCACTCATAACATTATAAGCTTCTGATGTTCCATCGTTTGATATATCAACAGCAATTTCAACAGTTTCACCTGGATCAATTCTTCCATTGCTATTTCCATCCGAATCATCGATTGCAAATCCACTAAAGACTAAACTTGGTGCATGACCTGTTAACATGAAAGAAGATTCCCAAATTTCATTACCATTTTCGTCTTGAGCAGATATCTGGAAATTTGCAATAATTAGGTCAGGGATATCATCAGTCACATTAAACTCAAATCCATCAACCACTATCACTGTATCATTTGCAGCAATATTACCATAATCGGCTTCTGTTGAAACGAGTTCAATATATTCACTTGTAGTTGTCAAAGTTGCAGTCACACCTACTGCTTCTTCTAGTCCAACATTAGTTAAACCAACTGTTAGCAATATGTTCTCGGAGTAATCCATTAATCCATCATTATTACCTGCTATGTCATTGATTATATTTGTTGCATAGACTATATAAGGCCCTTCAGCTGGTATAATTTCAATTGTGGAAATATATGGTCGATAATTGAAAGATGTTACCACAAAATCAGCTGTACCTAAGTTGGTAAGTCCTTCGTAAGTTAAGGTTGCAGACCCACCCTCAACAATTGCTGAACCAATAATCTCACCATTCATACTAAATGTTGCAAATGCACCTTCTGCATCACATGTGATACTCATTGTTGTAGAACCTAATATAACAGACGCTGGGTGTGTAACGGTTAAATCTTGTGGGACAGCTGTTCTTATCTCAAGTGAAGGATCACCAAAAATAGTCCAGGTATCTGTCATTTCTTCACCAGCAGTTCCATAAACATCATTCATGTTCATACAACCATTCATGGATATTCCTCCGAATGTACGTTTAATATTATCAGAATATGCTTCACTCAGTATATCATTCATTTCATCCTGACCGCGCATTGGAGGATTCCAGCTTTGGTTGATTGTTGACATTAAAGTGGCAATTGCCCCTGCTGGTTCACCGTTATTTTCAGCCCTTAACCATGCCTCGGCGAAACATGTTCCTGCTACAAAGTTTCCGTTTACGCATGCCACTGAAAAAATAAAAGGTAGTTTTCCATTATTAGTCAGGCTATTAACATTGCTGTTTGAAAACCCTGAAGTACTCCAAGAAACCTGGCTGCCATGACCTGTATAGTTTATAATCGTTGCTCCTGAATTAATAGCATCACCTACCATTGTTGAAGTAGGGTTGTTATCAGCATCATTACCTCCTTGGCTACCATCAAAAAATTCATAAGCATAATTATATGTAAAAGGAATTAACTTGTTATCACCAATATTTCTGATGTGAACATAGTCATATTCATTATCATCACCAGGACCTTGATCAGATGCTATACCCACAGCTTTTGAATACCAGGCAGTGTCTGTTATTGGGTTTTGTTCGTAATCCAATACTCTTGTCACCTGTGTTACAACTTGAGCTTCTGTTTCTGCTGAAAATCTTCCAACAAATAAATCAGGATAATGATCGTTACCTGCAACATAAGAATAATCCACATCTGAATCCCAACCTCCTGCATTACTTGTAGGAACTTGAGGTGCATCACCAACCAGTAGAACAAAAGTAAGCCCATTGTCAGTAAAGTAATTGGCAATGTATTGTTTAATATCAGACGCCCCACCAATTGTTGCTACATCAACAATCTCAACAGGAGTTCCTGTCTTTATTTTCCAATCAATAAGAGGTTGTACTTCGTCCATAAAATCACCGTGTGAGATAATCAACATATTTCCTACTTCACCAACAGGATCATAACGAGAGGTTAAATTGTAGTTTAACAGTTGACGAGAATAAATATTATGAAATGTGCTTTCAACTTGATCGATCTGATAATCAGAAGGCAATGTATTTATTGTAGAAGTTCCGCTTTCGGTAATCTCAACAGTAATATCATAATAAACTCTTAAAGTTTTTGATATAGGATTATATTGCATCGGGTAAATCAGAACTGTTTGTGCACGAAAGTCTCTTACTATATAAGGTTCTCTCAAATTTCCTACTTCACCTGGATAATATAAATCAACTGAGTATTGCTTGCCAAATTCATATGGAATACTTGAAGGATCAACAGTGCGTACCAAATTCCCTTTTGAGGGTGCAATTAACACATCTTGAAATTCTTCATATTGCGATGACACAATTTTCATCTGCATATTTGCCTGATTAGGAATAATAAGTGATGTTGCAAAAACTGGCAAATTGGGAGCACCAAGCTTTAAATTTGAGCCACTATTCTCAGCAGAGATTAGCCATGCCGTTCCCCTGCTTGTTTCTACATCATTTTTCCAAAACCCGTTCATTGAAAAATGAACCATCGAGGTGTTAACATCTGACGATACAAGTTTAATATTTTCAGATGCCTGTCCTTCGTTTTTTAATTCAATCCAATCAGTTGCGTTTAAACTTAAAAAAGCCGCAATCATTAATACTAAAGATAAAAATCTTTTCATTTGGTTTATTTTTAAGATAATGTTTAATATATGTGACACAATAAGTTAAGATGAAGTTTGCTGACACTAGAACTTTTTTAGTTTTCATTTTTTTATTGTCGAGCTTTCTTTCGTAAGATACATTACAGGATATATAGTAGCAAAAATACCAATTACCATGACAGTACCAAATACAGATATAAAATCTAATAAGTGCATTTTCACCGGATAGGCTGAAATTACAAAAGCACCATCACCTCCACTAAGCTGCAGTAGTCCATAATTTTCTTGAATGAATAAAATTGCAAACCCAATTACTAAGCCAATAATACTGCTTATGAAACTTATTAACATTCCTTCTGTAAAGAATATTGTTTTAATAAGTTTCAAATCGGCACCCATACTTGCCAATATTCCAATATCTTTATTTTTTTCTATGATCAGAATTGAAAGTGACCCAATCATATTAAAAGATGACAGAATAAGTATAAAAATCAGAATCAGGAATATAGCTGTTTTTTCAGACCGTAAAATCTTAAATAGAGCATCATTTTGTTGAAACCGGTTTTTAACAACATAATCATTTCCTAAAATTGACTGAACATTACTTTGCATTTTATCTTCATCAACCCCTGGTTTATATCTTATTTCAACGCTGGTAACCTCATCAGTATATTCAAGTAATTCACGAGCAAAGTGCATTGGAACAAAAACATATTTTTCATCAAATTCTTGTTGTATTGAGAAAACACCTGACGGATGAACTGCTCTACTGTTAAAGGCATTTTCAAAATTAAAGGAAGAAGCATTTCCTCGCCGAGGCACATAAATAGATAGCAAATTTGAAATATTTTGTGGATAGACATCTAGATACCATGCTATACCAGAACCAACAACAGCGAATTCCGATTTTCCTTCTTGAAGAATAAAAGACCCGTTAACAATCATTGTATCTATTCTGGATAATTCGATAAAATTATCAGAAACTCCCTTTATCCTTGCAATATGTTGTTTATCCATATATTTGAATAAAGCATCTTCTTCTACTACTTGAGATACTCCACTAACTCCCTGTATATCAATAATTTTTTCATAAGGGAATTTGGAATAGTTAAAGGTTTTACCTTGTTGGGCAGTAATTTGTAAGTCCGCATTGAAAGTGAAATAAAGCGACTTTATCACATCTTCAAAGCCATTAAAAACAGATAGTACAACAATAAGTGCTATTGTGCCAACTGATAATCCAACAACTGAAATAATTGAAATTATATTTATCAGATTATGCGACTTTTTCGAAATTAAATATCGTTTTGCTATAAAAAATGAAAGTCGCATAAGTTGTTTTTGTTTTGCAAAGACTAACTAATTACAAATATCCGATAAATTTTAAGATTAGTTTTTAATTTTCAAGTCATTATTGATCATTCTGGTAAGATATTGCTGCAGGATGGCCTTCACAGTTGTTTCTAAACTATCTGCGATAACGGTTTCAGTTTTAATAAGGTTTTGCTTATGCTGTGGGTCTTCATCATTATTATACAATGATGTACTAAAATCGCCATCGAAAAGAAGGCTGTACTTTCCCGAAGTTATTTGATAGAGTCCGTTAACATATTGTAACGCAATTCGATGCGAGCTATCATTTAGAATGCTTGCTCCGAAAGCAACAACTGGTTCACTGTAATTCAGATAATCAAGTATGGTTGAAAAAATGTCTGTTTGTTGAACTGTTCCACTGTAATTACCTGTAAACAAACTGTCGCCAGGGCTATAAAACAACATTGGAATAGCATAACGCCCTGACGTGTTTTTGTAATAGCTCATTAAATCATTGTTCAATATATGTCCTAATTCTTCAACATCATTTTTATTTGAAGGAATTACTGATTGAGCAGGATGGTCGGCAACAATTATAAATAAAGTGTTAGTATACCAAGGCATTTTTTTTGCAGTGTTGAAAAACTTCATCAAGGCAAAATCAGTATATTTTACTACTTTATGAATTTTCATGGGACCTTCAAGAAATTTTTCTTTATGCTTTTCAGGAATGTTGTAAGGATAATGTGAGCTAAGCGTAAAATCAAAAGCAAAAAATGGTTGCTCAAATGAGTTTAATTTCTGAGCAAAATATTGTAAAAAAGGTTCATCATATATTCCCCAATAGCTATCGTAATCATCATCGTTATTATATTCAAAACGTCCATAATAATCATCAAATCCGGCATAAGCAGCAAATCCATCGAAATTCATTGTTCCATTAGTACCACCATGAAAAAAAGCAGTGTAATAACCTTTTTCCTTAAGCATAATTGCGAGGCTGTTAGTTTTGTTTGTATTGTAAACAGATGTAATAAAAGGATCATCCATTAAGGATGGAACCCCAATTACAATAGCCGGTATAGCATCAATTGATCTTAAACCATTTGCATACGCATTTTCTATTACTAAAGAATGTTGCATCAGAGAGTCGAGAAATGGAGTGTAGCCTTTGTATGCATTTAAAGAACCAACATATTCTTTAGAAAAGCTTTCTAAAAGAAGTACAACTATATTTTTCTTATTTAACTCCTTATTCTTGTTCTCAAAATTGTGTACAACAGGATATATTTCTTGGCATTGTTTTTCGCTAAAATATTTCTTTTCAGTTAGTTCATCATGTCCGAATGTTGTCATTACCGTGAAAACAGAATTAAGCACCAATGGCATTTGCGAAACACTTACATGTTTTGACGCATCAATTATTGATAATGGTTTTAGCTGAAGTCCGCCACGGGCTCCAACTAACGACAAGCCGATAATCACTACCATTATAATTAACTTATAAACTAACTGTAATACTTTTTTCTTTTTTAACGACAGAGGCTTTGTCGTAAAAGGCTTCTTGTCAGCAATAACAATTTCATCAAATCTATTTTTATTGAATTTTGGGTAGATAATCCAAGTAAGAATTAATATTATCATCCACACAATTCCTACAAACCAATAATCTTTTATAAAACCAGGAAGCAAAGTAGGTACATCATCACTAAGAAAAATAAATTTAAAAATATCCGATGTTGACCTTTTTTGCACAAAATGAAAATAAATAGAATCACTAAGATTACTAAATAGAAGAATACTATTAATGACAATGAAATATATCTTCAGAAATAATTGTATCGGTCGAAGTGCAATAAATCTACCTATTGGAATTATATGAACCAGTATAAACAATAGGTTAAAATAGCATAACACAGAAACATCGAATCTAATTCCAACAAAAAATATTTTTGCTAGTTGCCAAAATTCAATATCAGCAAACAACCCGAAATTATAGATGTAAAAGAAAAGTCTGCCTATAAAAAAAAGGAATAAAGCTAAAAGTAACCTTTTAATAAGCAGTATTATATTATAAATATAAGAATGCATATTATTTCCAGGCTTTTGCCACAATACCGGTTCCGCTACTGTGTAACTGCTTCAAATCTAACCAGTTTAACAGTAGTACAAAAGGAAATGTTATTAGATAGTAAATAGGAAGAACAATGAACATAAAATAAGAGGTATTCAGCATAAGTATTGGAAATTTCATGCTTAGTTTCCAGGCTAGTTTGCCTGGTTTACCGTACTGGTAATAAACTTCACTGCGTGAGAATCCTGCCTTTTTCATCTTTTCAGAAATTTCATCAACGCCATATCCATCTCGTACATGTTCATCAATAAATGACTGACTACCACCATCTTCATGTGAGTGGTGGTGTTCATGATGAACATCAGAACCTCCTTTATCTGATGGAGTTGATACTAATAGCATACCACCATCTACTAATGCTTTCTGGAAGTTCTCAAAAACAATTTCATCCTCTTCAATATGCTCCATCACATCAACACATATTACCAAATTATATGCACTTTCTTCATTTAACTTTGTTAAATCTCCATGATCAAATGAAGCGTTATTCAATCCTATTTTGTTGAAAAACGCATTACAATCGTCGACTTGTTCTTGTTTAACATCTAATCCTCTTATATTCCAATTGCTATTTCTAGATGCAAGATAAAAATCGTACTGACCAAATCCAGAACCGGCATCAAGTATGTTTTGTTTTCCTGATATCTCTTTCTCCCATATTCTTATTTCTTTTCTAATATACCAAGAGCGAAGTAACAATATGTCTAGCAGCCGATAAAAAATCTTACGGAGTATAGGTGACATATTAAAGAATAAGCCAAGTTTTAGTTTTATTGGATCGTATTGCATATTAGTATTATTGAATGATTAAATGAGCGATTGCATGAATACTTGATTAAGTATATTTATATTCAACCACGAGAACATTTAATTATTCATTTAGTAGATTTTCAATATTTTCAATGTAGTCCAGAGAGTCGTCAATATAGAAACTCAAATCAGGGACAATACGTAGTTGGTTGCGAACCCTGGAACCCAGTTTTCCTCTTATTTCTTTCGAGTGACTGCGGATTTTTTTTAGGAGTTCATCTTTGTCAGATGTAGCAAAAAGGCTCAGGTATACTTTCGCCATGGATAAATCAGGAGTAACTTTAACTTTCGTAACAGTTACCATTGCACCTCGTGACACATGTCTTAATTCAACCTGAAATATTTCGCCCAAATCCTTTTGTAATAAAATGTTTATTCTTTCCTGACGTATTGTTTCCATTCTGCAAAAGTATTTAATTATCAATGAAACATATTAAGTTGTACAAAAAAGAATGTTATACCATTTCTTGTGAAGGATAATTATTATTGATGAATTTGAGTAGTAATTAGCTATCAAACTTTACTACCTTTACTGCAAAACTAATTACCCATAAAACGATTGTATACCATCGCCAATAAAATTCACAATAAATAACACTGATAAATTAATAATACGGTTTTATAAATTTGTAGTTAGTGTGATTGAATAAGAGCAATAATAAAATCCCTGTAGGTGTGAGTTCCGGAGAAATAGTTACTATTTTTAAACACTACTTACGTACTTCGTTTAAGTTCACCGTAAACAAGAAGTTTACAACTGTTATGACTGAAATGAAAAACATAATGGTTAAGACAGAGGCAATATTTTGATACAATCTCAGAGGAGAGCTTACCAGCTTTTGAAATTGAACGAATAGCTGAAATTGAAAGCAATATGATCAAAATATTGGGAGATTATCTTTCGCAACATGTTGATGAAACACCTAATGATGGGTAGTTGTTAATTGACTACCACTAGTTCACTAAAATTTACCTTGCTACAATGAAAACCTTGTTATAGGTTTTTTCATTCACGACTGCACGTATAATATAAGTGCCGGATTTAATGTTTGCTGTTGATACCTGATAGTTGCTATGATTAGTCATTAAATCAACCTGTTTAGAAAAGATTTTATTCCCATACATATCAAAAATATCTATTGCTAATTTACTTCCCGGCATTGAGTAAACTGGAAGACTAAGAGTTCCGGATACAGGATTTGGGTATGGTAATCCCACAATCTCATCAGAATCTATTTCTCCTCCTGGAAATATGTAATCAATGCCATAAACATCAATAAGTATTTCAATGTCACTAATAATTGGTATTTCGGGGGTAAGTTCCATCCTTATTTTCTCAGCATGTACACCTGCTATTTCAGGATAAAGCCAATAAGTATTTAATTCTATAAAGTCAAAACTAAAATCTCCACTACTATCTGAATACTTACAGGTTAACAAGTTATTTGAGTCATCAAACAGGTATATATGTACTCCTTCTACAAATAACTCCTGATATGAATGAGGTAAGTTTATATATTCAACCTTGCCGCCCAAACCACCTTCTCCATCAAATATACCGTTCGGTTCCATAAGTTTGATGTTACATTCCCAGTTCGTATGTTTTAAATGTATTGTTTCAGCCTCTTCCCAAAAAGGTTTGTCGCCGAAATATGTCGGCATTAGTTTTCCATAATATTCTGATTCGTAGGTGGGTTCAACTTTTACAACGTAATCACCCTTTGGAATATGAAAAAAATAATAATATCCTAAAGTGTCAAAAGTCATAGTGTCGATACTTGTATATCGGTTTAACGAATCGATCATGTATAAATAAGCACGACCATCATCAATCGGGAAATACTCTGAAAATACATGACCCCCTAAATGGTAATATTCCGTTTCGCCTATATACAATTGCTTTGTAATTGTGCTTTTTATTGGTATATTGTTAACTATTGCTGTAACAGTAAACTTGATTTTAAAAAGTCCGTACGATTGATATGAATGTGTTGGATTTTGAAGATTGGAGGTTGTACCATCTCCAAAATCCCATTGCCAGCCAACTAAATACTTATGATTTGTTTGATCTATAAATTTGAATTGATTTCTATCTCTACCCGATTTTTGAAAATATTTAAATCTTGCCTGAAGCTCCTCGGCTTGATATGGAAGATAAATTGCAAAATCTGCAATAATTACACTTTTGCCTCTATCGATAAATCGAAAATAGACAGTTGTATCACAAGAAACTCCAAAATGATCGTAAGTATAAATGATTAACGATCCATTATCTTCGGTTGTTGCAATAGTATCATAGTAGTAACCTTCAATATTAGTTTTCAAAACCTTGCTATAACGACTACGTCCGGTTTGAGTGGAATCGCTTTTTATATAAATCGTGTGTCCTTCAACCGGGTTACCATATTCCAGGTTTGTAACCTGGCCAGAAATAATAACATGGTTAATAGTATTTGATGAATATGAGATATTCACAAATATTACTAACATGAGTAATGATGTAATTCTGTAATTATGCTTATTAATTAAATTCAATTTCATTCTTCAATATTTTATTGATTTATTAATCCCAAATCATTCATGCTCTACTTCATTAAATATACTAAACCAACTCTCAAGGTAAACCCTGATGAAGATGTGTGATTGTATGGATTATTGTAAATGCTTTTAAAATTATATCTGTAACCGGGTTCAATAGCAATTGATATTTTTTTATTTATTTCATATTCTATACCTGCACCAAGCCATAACTGGAAGTAGATATCTGATCGTATGGGCAAATTATTTTGCAAGTCTACAATATCAGAATTTTCATCCTCAGGTTTAGGATTATCGATCCAACTTGCAACTTTCAAATTAAAAGCAGGACCTCCCATAAAATACCAGCTAATTACCGATCCCGGTTTTTTGTATTGGTAGCCAAATAATGCTGGGACTTGTAAGTAAAAGTATCTGTTGGTAACTCCCGATACTGAAATATGAGGTATAGAATCCCAAATTTCAACTGATTTTGTGTGAAAAACAGGATTAATATTTCCTAGAATAGTATCAAAAGTAATATCATAAACATCTTCGTAAGAGCCCATGTATTCGTTTGTAATGTAGCTTATTCTGGCAAAACCTCTGTCGCGAACGAATGACAAACCTGCACCAAAACGAAAAAACCAATTTTTATTCAGAAAGTATGTTGGTTCAATATTTATACTATATGAATTAAGTATCTCAACAGAATCGAAATGGGAAATTGATAATTCAGGAGTTATATAATAGCTTGTTTTCCATCGTGGAAAAGAGAGATTATTTTTTTGTTCAATCACTGGTTCATCTGGCAATGGGGGTGATATATTATGATCTTCTGGTTTATATTCATTACTATAGATACTAGGAAATAATAAATCATCCTTTTTCATTTCAATAATCTCTTGGCTATTGTTGGTTTCATATTGAAGATCTTGTTCGCTAACCTCAATTGATTTATTTTTCGGAATAATTTTCGGCTTTATCTCAACATACGAATTTGGAATATTTGCATCTGATGGTTGTTCGTCAGCATTTAGATGTTTTTCTACTTCAGTATCAACTGCATCTGAAATGCCAATGTTATTATCCTTTCCCACAGTAGAGTCTGAAGAACCTCCGAGTCCACCAACTTTTGAAGAGCTGCTTTCCTCCTTATTTGTAATTTGAAGAGTTTCGTCGTCGGATGTTTCAAATGATATTGGATTAAACAAAAATATTGACGTAATTAAAGCAAATAAAATTAATATTGAAGCTGCAATAAACCATCGTCTCCTAAAAAATTGATTAGTTTTTTGCACATGAATGCCTTTCTCTATTCCTGTCCAAATATGATCAGGAGGAGAAGGAGATAATTGTTCAATCTTATCTTTTATAAGTTTATCGATATGTATATTATTGTTATCCAAGGTTTTCTTTATCTCTAATAGAAAATATTTTCTTTTGTAATGAAATACGAGCTCTTGAAAGTTGTGATTTTGAAGTATTTTCGGAAATCTCAAGCATTTGGCCTATCTCCTTATGTGTATATCCTTCAATGACATTTAAATTAAAGACCATACGATATCCGGGTGGTAATTCATTTATCAGTTCGAGAAGTTCGTCGGCAGCCATTTTCTCAACAATATTATTTGTTTCTTTAACTTTTCCTTTTACGTATTCTAGGTCCGTATTGATTCCCTGTTTAATTTTCTTTTTATAGTAGTTTATTGCTGTGTTTACTATTGTACGTCGCACCCATCCTTCAAGTGATCCCTCTCCACGAAAATCTCCTATATGTTTAAATACTCTAATAAAGCCATCTTGCAATATATCATCGGCATCTTCACTAATTAATGCAAATCGAAGACAAATACCATACATCTTTGGCGCAAGTTGTTGATAAAAAACTCTTTGCGCTTTAGAATCATTTTCTTTTAACCTATCTATGAAGGCACTATCAAATTGCATGAAGGATAAATTATTGCCTAACTCTGGTAGGCTAAATTTTTCCGGCAAGTTACTAAAATACCTTCAATTTTTAAATTGGATGACACCGACGCTCAATGAATGGTTGCACAAAACATGCATTTTTTAAGGTTTTTAGCGTAAGTTCAGAATCAACGAAGTACAAGATTTGTAATTCAGAATAAAGAATAATCAGAAGAAAACGACAGAATATTAAAACGTACAAATAGAGGACACAAATTATATCAACTAAAACCAGCTATTGATAATTAAATCATTAATAATGTTGAGTAAACTGCTTTTCTGAATAGGTTTAGTGACTAATTTATCAAAACCCGCTGCCTTAGCTCTAACAATATCGTCTTCGTTGGCAAAGTCGATTTGAGCTATGATGGGTATCATTGAGTTTTTTGATTTAATAATTTTTGCAAACTCTTCTCCATTAACAACTGGTAAGTCAAAATTTATCAATATTAAATCGGGTTTATTTTCGGTGTATAGCCTAATTGCTTCATCACCGGTTTTTGCCCTTAGTAGTTTTGCCTTTGTTTTGGCTAAAATTACTTTTAATAAGTTATAATCTACTTCTTCATATTCTCCAATGAGTATTGTAGAGTTTTGCCAATCATATACAGGATCGGATGATGTATAATTGATTGATTTTGTTTCTAGTGAGATAATTGACTCTGGTAGACTTAAATTGAAAACAGAACCAATACCTGGTTTTGATTGCATAGATATATTTCCATTAAGTAGCTGTGCAAGTCCGCGAGAAATAGCTAGACCAAGGCCGGATCCACCTACTTTCCGTGTCGATGAATTGTCAACCTGGCGGAAATGTTCGAATATACTTTCATGATGCTTAATATCAATACCAATACCAGTATCTTTTACATAAAAACAAACCCCGTTTTTGTCTTTGATTGTAAAACCAATTTCAATCTTACCTTTAGTGGTAAAAATAAAAGCATTATCAACAAAATTAAATATTATCTGACGTAACTTTACAGGGTCGGTAAGTATTACAACGTCTGTATAATCATGCTGTTTGTTCAATAGCAAATCAACATCTTCTCTGTTATACTTAAGTTCAAAATTCTTACAATCTTCATACACATCAACAAGAAGTTCAATAACATTTACCTTTTCCTTACGGATATCCATTTGTCCGGTTTCTATTTTGGAAATGTCAATTATATCATCGATACGCTTTAACAAAACATCACTACTATCTCTCACAATGGTAGAATATTCTTTGCGTTCTTCGAATGAATTGTCATCAACCAATAAAAGTTCTAGAAAGCCTAAAATGTGATTTAGGGGTGTTCTGATCTCATGCGATAAGTTGCTCAAAAAAGCGGTTTTCAGCATATTTGATTCTTCTGCTTTTTCTTTAGCTTTTATTAAATTGTTTTCAGCAATCTTCCTTTTAGTAATATCACCTATAATAATCATATATGACACGACTTCGTCATCTGAAGACAGAATTGTTATTCCTCTGGAGCGAAAACGGCTTTCTTTATTCCCAAAATCTTCAAGCTTAAATTCATGGTCAAACTGCAGCTGATTATCTAACAGCTTATTTATTTTTTTATTGAGTGCTGTTCCTTGAAATGGATTAAACTTATTGATATGGATCTTGGCATTGAGTTTCAGTTTATCAAAATCAAAAAGTTTAATGAACGACATATTGGCTAGTTGCATGTACCCATTCGTGTCAAGACTGAGAATTGCGAGCGGAATATTATCTAGTATATCGTTATATAAATTATTCGATGTGGCGGGTAAAGAATTTATTAATTTAACAGCTGCTAACTCACTTTCAAGCTTAAGTATTCGCTTTTTCAGGAGCATACTTTCTGCTTCCGGAGCTTGCTCGGTTCTTTGCTTATTGTCCATTTTTCCTTTGCTTGTTATGCCAAAGATATAAAAAAATTAATTAATCAGTATAAAATTGTTTATAATTATTAACTAATACTTAATTAATTTTAAATAGTTACGTTGGAAATAGAGTTTCTGCTTAGAACTTAAACAACTATTACAATATTTCCATGCCATTATTTCTTCTAATTACAAGCAGAAAATCTCTCTTAAATCAGAAAACAGTTATAAGATAATTAACAAAACATAAACTCGACAAGTTTTTCATGGTCGAGATTACTAAGATCATGGTTCATGCCTGAAACATTGTTTTTGTTGAACTGAAAAATAATCTCGGTTTTTCTTCCTACACCAAGATCAATCTCATTTAGGCTAACAGGAGAACCAACTTTACGGAAAAAAGACACAAACTCTTCAATTGTATCATCAACATTATTAACATTAAAAAGTCCATTTCCAAGCTTTATTATCCTTTCCGGAATTCTCTCCTTTTGAAGCTTTAACCATGCAGGATATGCAATGCTTAATGAAGCACCATGTGGGGTGTCGAAAAGTAAAGAAAGCTCATGACCTAAGCAATGAACTCCCCAGTCGCCACTTTTTTTCCCGTAGTTTGTTAATCCATTCAGTGCAAGTGTTGCATCAAGCATAATATTTGTCCTAAGATCAATATTTGTTAAGTCATCTAATAATAATGGACCCCATTTCATCGCATCCTTTATTATATCTATGGTAATTTGATCGGTAATTGAGGGTTCACCTTTTCCGAAAAAAGCTTCCATAGCGTGAGCTATTAAATCAACGATGCCATAAGTTGTATAGTTTCGTGGAACACTAACGGTAAACACAGGATCAAGAAATGAGTGCTTAGGAAATATGAGTTCATTTACATAACCTATTTTTTGACCAGTTGTATGGTTTTGAACTACTGCAGCAGCATTCATTTCAGTTCCCGTTGCTGCTAAAGTTAGAACAGTTATTATAGGAAGTGCCTTTTGAGGTGTCACTTCCCTAGTCATAAAATCCCAAGGTTGTTCACCTGTTGCAATACTTAGCGCCATAATTTTTGATGAATCTATTACGCTTCCTCCACCAAGAGCAACAATAACATCAATTTTGTTTTTTCTGCCAAGCTCAGAAGCTTCTTCAACATCTTCAATAATGGGGTTTGACTTTATTCCAGAATATTCAAATATCTCAAGTCCTGATTTTTTCAATTGCGATACCACCTGATCATAGTAACCATACTTTTTAACAGAGCCCTTACCATAAACAAGTAAAACTCTATTCCCATAATTTTTCACTGTCTTACCTAAAGTGTCAATTACATTTGCTCCAAAATGAAGTTTAACAGGATTATAGGCAATAAAATTTTCCATATTAGTTAGTTTATTTTTTATGAATGTATGTTAATGTCGTTTTCTCATGAGACAAACCCAAATTCTGGGTGGCTCTTCCTGTTCATTTCCAAAATGGCTTGCTCTAATTGACAAAATTTTAAAAAATGGTTCAATTGCTTTAACAAGCTTCTCAGCCGAAAGCAATGGAGGTCCGGGATCAGTTTTTATACCATCCGCATTTCCAATTAATGAAAGCCAAAGTCCATTTTTTTTCAGAACTGTTGAAATTCGCTTTGCTATTTCCTTTCTCTCATTTAGGGAATTAAAACAATGAAAAAAACCTCTGTCAAAAACAAAATCAAACTCATTAGGAGCTAAAGATTCAGTTAGAAAATCAACTGTCTGAAAATTTACTTTTGCATTAAATTCCTTAGCATTTTCAAGGGCTTTATCAATTGCAATTGGTGAACCATCATAAGCAGTAGTTTTGAAACCCTGTTGTGAAAGCCAAATTGAATCCGTTCCTGTTCCGCATCCTGGTTCGAGTGTTCTGCATGGCTTTATTGGCCAGTTATCAACTATTTCGACAAGGTTAAAATCGGGCTTTTCATGTGCCCATGGCATAAAATTGTCTTTGTAATGCTGAATAAACTTTTTCTTTGTTTGCATTATATCTTTTTTAGAGTAATGTATTCAATGTCCTGCTCTCTGTTTTTGTCAAGAGGGATGTGAATATTGAAGTTACCCTGTATAGTTTCAGCAAAAAGTGAACTTTTCACGAGTCAAATTTAAGATATATATTTTATAATTTTATTAATCTTAAAAAGTAAAGAAAATGGCTAGG
>NYYH01000055.1 GCA_002686705.1 Bacteroidota bacterium | reverse complement strand
TGTAATTATTTAGCACCCGATATTTCCGTTATGAAATTATGACCATCAAATGTAGTGAAAAGCTCGTTAAAAATATTCTTGTTATTTTTCCTTGCAGTTGAGATAAAGCCTTCAATTCGCGCATAGAATTCAGCACCTTTAAAGCTTCTGAATGAGTTTGATATTTTCTGCTTTAGCTTAGTTGGTCTTATATCTCTTTCGGCCAAATTGTTTGTAAATGGCACTTGTTCGTTAAAGGCAAATGCCAGAACAGCATCTTGATATTTGATTAATCTTTCGACAAGATTTCTTCCTTTTGTACGTTTATAGCGGCCCCTTTTTCCTGATGTTTTTAATGGCGACGGTTCTATTTGCTCTCCTATTTTACAGATTAGCCTGAACCTATTTTCGATCACCTGTTTTTGTTTCACTCTTTCATCAAAAGGCTTCTTATAAACATTCATCAAAAATGCTTTGAACGTTTTTGCCCATTTGCTTTGCTCAGAATCTACCAAGCCTTGTAGTTCTCTTAATATATGCGCTCCGCACATGGCATGTTTGTAATTGTTAAATCTGAAATAGCTACTCCAGGAGTCATGTACAAGCCAGCCCTTGATTCGATTGAGTATGGACTTGTCGCTTTCTAATGCTAATTTTCCTCGGTTCGCGTGTACAAAAAGATACGTAAAAAAAGGAGTGCTAGCTGTATGTAACCATTGTAATTTCCCTTCTATGCGTATACCTGTTTCATCAGCGTGAGCTACATCATTTGAGCTTATTTTTGATTTTATGGACTGCTCCGTATTCCCTAACTTATTATAGCATTTCTTAGCTGCAGAAAATATTGTTGATTCGTTAATGGGATAGCCAAATAAATCTGTAAACAACAGCTGTATCTTCTTGTATGGCATTTTGTAATGTACATTTAACATCACAACATACGACTTTACGCCATTACCATATTGAGCTGGAGCGTTAACTCCTTGAGGAACTATGCCTTTATTGCTTAATCCACAAACAGGACAGTTTGCCTTGTGTATCTGGTATTCGGTAACTTCCAATTTTGGTTGAGGTAAATCAAAGACTTGACGTTTTTCGGCTAAAGTAAATTCTGATTGGTGAAATTCATGTCCACAACTACAAATATCTGGTATGCATTTTACAATTTTATCTGGGTGGATAATTTGATGCAAGTTGTTGCCTTTGTGGTTTCTTTGACCGCCTTTCTTACCTTTTGATTCTTTAGGAAATGCTGGCTTCTTTTGATAACCATCACTTGATGGTGGTTTACTACTGTTTGTACTATTGCGGTTTAGTTGAGCTTCTAACTCTGCAACCCTTGTTTTTAGTTGAGTGTTCTCTTCTTTGAGCAGTGCTAAATCTGCCGACATGGAATCAATCCGTTTTACTAATTCTGATATGATAAAATCTTTATCCACGTCTGTTAAATAGTTTATCAAAACTAGTGGTTTATATGCAGGATGTCAAATAATTACAAGCTTTCTTATTAAGATAGGGCAAAGTTTTTTGTTAATAACGATGGAATTTTTAAACCCAAGAAAATTAGTGAAAAATACGGTTAACAATCGGCTCAAAATTGTTGATAACCATTGCTTTTACGAAAAGTTATAGCTGTCCTTTTTTTTATTAGATTTGAGCTGCTAAATAATTACCAATTCTTATATATATCGCTCGGATCACTATCAGAACTTGAAACACAATTAGATATTTGTTTTAGACTGGGATATATTGAACAAAGTGAGACTATAACAAAAAATATCAATCATATAGTTAGTATGTTATCGGGATTAATTGCATCACTAAAACGTAAATTGTAGAATAATTCTCGGATAAAAAAATTCAGATGACACATTGTCACTTTGTCCCTATGTCACCTTTTCCTTCTGTCACTTAAAAAAAAATAGACTAAATATAAATCTGGAACACGAACAATTAATAATAGACACCTTGTCCCTCTGTCCCATTGTCACATTATTCAAATGACTAACAAAGAAACCCTACTTCAAAAAATTAAGAAGAACCAGGAAATCATCGGCATAATCGGCCTCGGTTACGTCGGCCTCCCCCTTGCTGTAAACTTCGCTGAAGCAGGAGTAAAGGTAATTGGTTTTGAAAAAAGTCAGGAAAAAGCAGACCTGGTTAATAACGGAGATAATTACATAGGTGATATCAGGGATGCTGTATTACGGGAAGTAGTAATAGAAAAGCTAAAACTAGAGGCAACAACCGATTTCACACGAATGAAAGAATGCGATGCATTAATCATAGCCGTTCCAACACCCCTTGATAAATTCCGCAAACCTGACATGTCATACATCGAAAGCGCATGCATCGCCATAGGACAAAATATGAAACCCAGCACATTCATAAGCCTCGAATCCACAACCTACCCCACAACCACCGAGGAATTCATGCTACCTATAATAGAGGAACAATCTAAACACAACTCGCTCAATAAACCCAAAGTCACTAGTCCCTTGTCACCTGTCACCGCCTTCGTAGAAGGCACAGATTTCTGGCTCGCCTATTCCCCCGAACGCGTCGACCCAGGCAACAAAGAATTCCATACACGCAATACCCCCAAGGTACTGGGAGCAATGACAGATGACGGCTTGGAAATAGGAGAAGCACTTTACCTAAAAGCTATCGACAATATACATAGGGTAAGTTCTCCACGCATAGCAGAAATGGTGAAGATCTTAGAAAACACATACAGACTTGTGAATATCAGTCTTATTAATGAGTTAGCATTATTATCAGGCAAAATGGATATTAATATTTGGGAAGTTATAGATGCAGCCAAAACAAAACCTTTCGGTTTCCAGGCATTCTATCCCGGCCCCGGCATTGGTGGACATTGCATCCCTCTCGATCCTTTCTATCTGGAACATATTGCAAAAAAATATGATTTCGAACTATCAATGATACATGCCGCCGGCCATATAAATATGCGAATGCCACATTACATGTATATTAAGATTGCTACTGCTTTAAATGGACATAAGAAAGCTGTCAATGGAAGCAATATTATGTTCATTGGTGTAGCTTATAAACCTAATATTGATGATGCAAGGGAGTCACCTGCTTTGGATATTATGGATATTACGTCTTATAAAGGTGGCGACGTAAGTTATCATGATCCATATATAGAAAATGTGAAAACAAATGAAGGACGAACATTCGTATCCGTTCAATTATCTCAAGAAACATTGGAAAATGCAGATTGCGTTGTTCTTTCAACCAATCACATGGGATGTGATGTGGAGTTTATAAAGAAAAACTCTACATTGATTGTGGATTTGAGAAATATGATTAGTGAGAAGGATGACAATATTTACAAGCTTTGATATATAATGGATAAAATTTATAACAAAATGAAAAATAATCATGTGTCTCTATATTTTAATCTGGTAGAGAAAATTGCGAACTTAATAGACAAGCGGCAAATTGAATCATTGGCAGTTGAGCTTATTAATTTGCGAAAAAGAGGAGGAAGACTTTTTATGCTTGGAGTTGGCGGTAGCGCTGCCAATTGTTCTCACGCTGTAAATGATTTTAGAAAGCTATGTGGTATTGAGACATATGCCCCAACCGATAATGTGTCAGAATTAACAGCTAGAATTAATGATGAAGGTTGGAATGGTGCTTTAGCAGGTTGGCTTAAAGGTAGTCGACTTAACAAAAATGATGCTCTTTTTATTTTATCAGTTGGTGGTGGGAATCTTGAGAAGCAGGTAAGCGTAAACTTAATAAAAGCAATCGATTTTGCTCGAAAAAAAGAAGCAAAGGTTTTTGGAATAGTTGGACGTGATGGTGGTTACTCAAAGAAAATGGGAGATAATATCGTTCTTGTTCCTGTTGTGGATGATAAATTAGTGACACCACATAGTGAAGCTTTTCAGGCAGTAGTTTGGCATTGTCTGGTTTCCCATCCTGAGCTTCAAATTCAAGCAACAAAGTGGTAAGTAGCAAGTTATTACCAGCGGTCTTTTTAGATAGAGATGGTGTTCTTTGCCGAACTTTTGTTCGTAAATCAAAACCATATGCACCAAAGCGATTAGAAGATTTTAAACTGATGCCATACTCATATCAATCTGTATTGAGGTTAAAACAGCATGGATTTATTGTCATAGTAGTTACTAATCAGCCTGATATTGGGAATCATTTCGTTAAGCCTGATGTAGTGGAGGCAATGCATCAAAAGTTAAGAGATAAAGCATTAGTTGACGATATTTTCATGTGTCCGCATTCCCAGACAGAAGGATGTGAATGCCGTAAACCAAAATCAGGTATGCTGTACAAAGCATCTAAAAAATATCGGATCGACCTTAAAAAGAGTTTTATTGTAGGAGATCGATCTAGTGATGTTACTGCTGGTAATAATGCTGGATGTAGAACAATATTTATTAACCGAGGATATGCAGAGCCAAAACCTCTTAACCCAGATGCAACGGTCAGATCATTAAAAATGGCTGTTGACTTTATTTTAGAAAATATTAATTAACTATACATTATAATAAAAATCGTCATCAAAACTATTTGGCAACTTCCCATCTTTGAAGGCATGGCATAGATCCCTAATTGCTTCTTCCATTGAATGGGTTGGTTGAAAACCTAGTGCTCTTTTAATCTTGTCCGAATTAATATGATAAGATCGATTGTCATCACTTGGTGTAGTAATAATCTCAATTTCTCCTTTTTCAGGGAATTCCTGTTGGACAACTTTCTTAACTAAATGTGCAATGTCCATTATCGACATATTTTGATAACCAACATTAAAAATTTCATTCTGCACTTTTTTAGCAGGTGCATTTAGCAACAATTCAACAGTGTCACAATAATCTTGAATGTGAAGGTTCGGCCTAAGCTGATCCCCTCCAAACACAGTTATCCTGTTATTACTAACTGCATGATTGGTCAAAATATTCACTGATAAATCAAGCCGTTGACGACTGGCATAACCACATACAGTGGCAGGTCTGAAAATTACCCCTACAAAATTCTCATCAGTGTGTTTTTTAAGAAGAGGTTCGCACATTCCTTTATATTTATTATATAATGTCAATGGTACAAGTGGATGATCTTCTGTGACATCTGGTTTATCAGATACTCCATAAACAGAACTGGAGGATGCATATACAAATCTTTTGACACCAGCTTGTTTAGCTGCTACTACCATCGGTTCAAACGCATCTAGATTAATACTAGTTGATAAATTTTCATCAAGTTCAAAACTAGCATCATTAGAAATGCACGCTAAACTAACAAATGCATCATGACCTTTACATGACCTAAATAACTTTTCTTTATCCCTAATATCTCCCTCAATAATAGTAAGGTTAGGATTATCTTTTGGTAAAAAATCATCACCAAAATACATTATGTCATATACTGTTACTTTGTAACCACGTGACAGTAATTGAGGAACTAAGAGACTACCAACATAACCAGCCCCTCCAGTTATAAATACAGAATTATAAAGCATAATAGTTTTTTATATGTTAATATTAAATGATGAATCTAATTCATGTCAATGGTATAACCTGCTTTATTGGCATCATTATAAAACATGCATACTGTTTCAAGTGAGAAAGTTGTCAAATCCTTGCCAACACCTGATAGTTTCTTAAGTACATCTGGCGTAACGGTAATTATATGACAACCTACTTCATCAGCTTGAAAAATATTTAATAATTCCCTTGGACTAGCCCAAAGAACCTCAGCCTTAGGTTTGCTTGAAGCAATTTTAACAGCTTCTTGCATAAGTGGAACAGGATCAAAACCAGTGTCAGCAATTCGTCCAGCGAAAATAGAGATAATTGCAGGTGTTTCAGGGTTTAACACATCAACAATACTTTGAACTTGTTCAAGCGTAAAAATGGCTGTAATATTACATACAACTCCATTATCTGAGAGTTTTTTAACAAGATTTGCTGTACTCTCACCTTTCGTATTTGTTATAGGGATCTTAACGTTAACATTTTTTCCCCATGATGCGATTTCATATGCTTGTTTTTCCATTTCTTTAATATTATCCGCAAATACTTCAAAAGAAACCGGACGATCGGGAATAGTTTGCAATACTTCTAGTGCAAATGGCTTATACTCGCTTATTCCAGCAATCCGCATAAGTGTGGGGTTTGTTGTAAAACCTTTAATATGATGGTTTTCGTAAAGTGTTTGAATACTATTAATATCTGCACCATCAGCAAAGATCTTTACAGTAAGGTCACTAATTTTTATCATAATGTATAGTTAATTAATATTTTCTAAAATAAAGTCAACAGCCATTTTTAATGATCTGACCGTTGCATCT
>NYYH01000054.1 GCA_002686705.1 Bacteroidota bacterium | reverse complement strand
TTTGAAACTTCAGACTCAAGCCTGTCTATATCCAAAGGGAACAGATCATCAGGAAATTTCCTGCCAAAAGGTTTGGAAAGGTAATTCTTGTAGCGATTCTCATCCGTACGCAGCCCCTTCAAGTGATTGCCCTTAATCCTTAGATACTCTTTCCAGAGACCGTTAATCCTCAAACGTCCTGCCTGCGAAAGGAGACGTGCCCTTTTTTCGGCATTGTTTTCCAGCTTACCAGACATGCGGTCAGCCCTGAGTTGATTGGCCTTGGCCCCTGTCATTCCCTGTTTCTTCCGCCCTGCCCGCTCTTCAATCAGCTTACCGTCACGTTTGTAGCGGATGAAAAAAGTCTGGTCTCCTGAAGACAGGTCGACAACGTACACACCTGTGAAACGAGTATTTTTTCTTGTCTGCCTAGGCATAGGTTCTTGTCATGTTATTTTCCCCCACCGTATCCCCCATCAATTATTAGAAAATGGGTAGTAATGGAGAAAATGATGGAGTATCATTTTAACACATTATAACTCAATAACAAAGGTTATATGTACTCCTGTAGAAATATAGACAAATGGAGAGTAATATAGACCTGTGGGCTCATAACCCGAAGGTCATAGGTTCGAATCCTATCCCCGCTACCAATAGATTCATAATATATTTCAGTATTTTATAGAGACTCACTTGCCTCTAAATTAGTAGCTCATATTTTTATACCCCACGCTATACCCCACATACTTTTCATTTTTTCCCAACTAGTCTGTTATTTCAAACTCAGGAAGTGCAGACAAATCCTGCATGATGTTGTCTTCATCATTCCAGGCCTTAACAACTACTCCACGAGCATTCTTCCATAACTTACATCTTTGTCGAGCTTCATGAGTAATGAATCGTTTCGGAGAAATCTTCAGTCACAATCTGCATAACATCTCATTACCTAATCTCTTGATCAAGGGGGGTGGGGAACAAAACAGCCCCCTTCAACTATCTAGGACATCCCGTCCCTCTACTCAGGAGGAGAATTTAGAAAAGAGGATTCATGAGTATCTAAGCATGGGTCCTTGGGCGGACTTTAATCCTTTTGTTGTTATTGGACAAAGAATGACTCCATCTAGATAAAATTTAAGGAGAAGTTAATAAAATAAATATAATAAATTAGAATATTGCGTTTTGAGTAAGGCTATCAAAGAATTTTAATTTATTTTGGTCAAAATATAATCGTATTCTTTCATTATATTTTGAAAAATAATTTTTTTCTACACGTAAATATATCTCTTTTCCATTTTTAAATGTAACAACAAGAATAGTTTCAGGCCCTAAGGCTTCTACATTTAGTACATTTACATTGAGTTCTTGCATGTTCTTATTAATTTGATGAACGTACAAGTCCTCAGGCCTTATACCAATAATTATTTCATTGTCATTATATAATTGAAGATGGGGGTAGTTTTTTACTGGCAATGTAATCTTATTATCAGATAAATAAAAATCAATTATTGAATTTGATATACTGATTTTTGAATTTATTAAATTCATGGGGGGACTTGCCAGAAAACCTGCAACAAATGTATTAACGGGATTATTATATATTTCGAGTGGTGAACCAATTTGAATAATTTCGCCACGATTTAATATACATATTCGATCCCCCATTGTCATCGCTTCTACTTGATCATGAGTAACATGAATAATGGTTGAATTCAATTTTCTATGGAGTTTTATTAATTCTGTTCTCATAATACCACGCAACTTAGCATCAAGATTTGATAATGGTTCGTCAAACAAAAATGCAACCGGATCTCTAACTAATGCTCTGCCTAAAGCAACACGTTGCTGTTGTCCACCACTTAATTCTTTTGGTTTTCGAGTAAGTAAATGGTTAATTTCTAGGATTTCTGAAGTAACACTTACTCTTTTTTCAATTTCTGATTTACTGGTTTTTCTAAGTTTTAATCCAAAAGATAGATTTCCAAAAACAGACATGTGAGGGTAAAGCGCATAATTTTGAAAAACTATTGCGAGATCTCTTTCTGAGGAATCAACATTATTTACAATTTTATTATTGATTTTAATTTCACCACTAGTAATAGATTCTAAACCTGCAATCATTCTTAGTATTGTAGATTTACCACATCCCGAAGGTCCGAGAAATACGATAAATTCCCCTTCGTTAATTTTTAAACTGATGTTTTGAACAGCAGTGATATTATTGGGATAAATTTTTGTTAAATTATTTAGTTCTATTTCAGCCATGTTTATTGGTATAATTCATATTTTTATATAAATATAAAGTAAACATTATTACAGAAAGTAACAATCCTACGGATAAAGCTGAAGCTCTACTAATATCAAGACTAAAAAAAGCTGACCTGTAAATAAAATAACTAATTAAATCAGTTGATATTCCGGGCCCTCCTTTTGTCATTATGTATATAATATCAAACGTTTTAACAGAAAATATAATTCGTAATAAAATTGCTACAATTATAACCGGTCTCATTAATGGTAATGTTATATGAATAAAGCATTTTAAACCTGAAGCACCGTCCATTTTGGCGGCCTCATAAGGTTCTTTGGGTAAAGCAGACAAACCAGCCAGAAGGAGTATTGTCATAAAAGAAACCTGATGCCATATATCTACAAATATTATTGAAACAAATGCTAAAGAATTATCTCCAAGCCAATTAAATCTATGTATATTTATAATTTTTAATAAATAATTAATTATCCCTAATTCAGTGTGTAGTATCATTTTCCACATTAAACCCACAACAACAGGATTCATTAGTAGTGGAGCCAACATTATCAAATAATATATATTTTTAAATCTATGAATATTGTTTAAAGATAAAGCAATAGAAAAACCAACTATTAATTCTATAAAAACTGTTAAGAAAACAAATTGAGCGGTAGTAACTACGGAATCACTAATATAATCTTCTTCAATAACTTCATAATAATTTTCAAAACCCACAAATACATCATGGTTCGGCGTTATCAAGGTGTAATCAAAGAAGCTGGTAAGAATAGTAAATGAAATAGGAAATATTATTATTATAATTAGAGTGGCGAGACCAGGAATTGTTAAAAAATAACCAAATAACTGGTCGCGCCTTCTGATAGTTAAATCCATCAGTAAATTAAATTTATAATTTGCCGTCTTTGACTAGCAATTTTCTATATGCTTTATTTGCTGCATTCATTGCTTCCTCTATTTCCTTTTCTCCAGTAGCAGCTAGATTTAATTCACGACCAACTTTTTCTACAAATTCAGTTGTATATGTGAAAACAGGAAATTCTTGAGCACCTGCTAAAACTTGACCTAATATAGGATAATATGGTCTTTCCCTTAGAATATCTGGATCGTTAAATATTTTAGACTGTGTAGGAGCTCCACCTAACATTGCTCTTTTTTTTGCTATTTTGTAAGATTCAGCCCATTTAATAAAATTCCATGCCTCTTCTTTTTGCGTACTGGAATTGGGAATAGCCCAACCCCAAGCTCCATTCAATCCACCACCAGGATTTGGAGCAATACCAATTTTTCCAACAACACTTGATGATTTTGGATCATCAAAACCGGCATACATAATATTAAATGTAGTAAGGCTATATGCATTCCCTTGAGCTACGATATTAAACGCTTCATCAAAACAATAGGATGCAGAGCCCTCTGGGCTATACTTAGCAATAGCTTCTTTGTAATAAGCCATTGCAGAAATAGCTGCTGCACTATTTAATAATGGCTCACCATTATTCGCATTATATCTGCCACCTTGCGCATAAAGAAAATTTGACCAATGCATTGCAATACAATCCCCTCGTTGTCCTTGGATTACAGTCCCAAAAAAATCATTTTTCCCATCGTTATCTTTATCTCTAGTAAAGAATTCAACCTGTTTCCAATATTCTGACCAATTTGTAGGGACTTTTAAGTCAAACCCAGTTTGAGCTTTGAAATTGGCTTTTTCATTAGGATCATTGATCAAATCTTTTCGGTAAACCATAGCCATAGAATAATTATAAAAAGGTAACATATATATGGTACCATCAACTCGACCTACCAAATTCATTAATGCAGGTATATAACGATTTACATTTATATTATCTCTCTTAACCAGATCGTCCAAAGGCATAAGCCATTTTGCTTTAGTAAATTCGCCTACCCAATAAAAATCAACTACAATTAAATCATAACTACCTTGGGGAGCAATGAGTTGTGGAACCAGTTTTGTATGCATATCAACATAACCAATGGCTTCTATTTCTACTTTTATACCAGTTTGCTGTTCAAATTCAGGTAATAGTTCTTGAAGGTACCTGGTATCAGGAACTGTTTCCATTAAGATTCTAATTGTTTTTGCATGTAAATGTGATGTGTACAAAAAAGCAAAAATGGTTGATAAGATTATTAATTTTTTCATAATATTTTTTTTTGAATGATTTGTTTGGTTTATTATTATTGTTAGTTTTTATTCATTAACCTCCTTTCTTTAAATTTTTGTACTATAATTTATTTTAATGCACCAAGTGAAAGACCACTTATTAAGTATTTTTTTATAAAAGGTAACAGTAAAAAAACAGGAATTAATGAAAAAATTGTAGCAGCAGCTAGTGGAGCTATATCAACACCTCTATGACTTTGAAAAGATGATAAACCCACTGGGATAGTATTTGTTTGTGGTCCGCTCAAAATTAAAGCTAAAATAAATTCGTTCCAACTTAAAATAAATGCTAGTAATCCTGCTGCTATTAATCCTGGAGAAGAAACTGGAATTGCTATATACAAAAAAGCTTGTAGCCTTGATGCACCATCAACCCTCGCAGCTTGTTCTAAATAAATCACATTACCTTCAAAGAAAGAAATCAATATCCAAGCTAGAAATGGTAAAGAAATGGTCACATGTGCTAAAATTAATCCAGTTATACTGTTTAATAAATTAATTTTTAAATATAAAGTAAAAAGTGGTAATACTATTATTACTGGCGGTAATAATTGTGTTGATAAGACAATTATTCTTAATAAAGAACCACCAGTATTATAACGTGAAAAAGCATATGCCATTGATGCGGCTATAGGTAAAGCAATTGCTGTACTGCCAATTGATACAATTACACTATTTATAAAATAATTTGTAAAAGAATTATTTGTAAATATTTCAGTAAAATTATTTAAATTAAGTGTTGCCCATTCTGGTGGTATTTTATATGCGGTTACTTTATTAGTTAATGCAACTCTTAGCAACCAAATTATTGGCAAAAATATAATTAAACTAAATAATATTAATATAAAATGTGATGTAAATTTGTTTATTTTATTCAATTTTAAATTTTTTTGATGTTTTTTCAAAAACCATATCAAGAATATCGATGCACTTCTTTAAATAATTTAAATCTATATTTAATGGAGGTATTAATTGCAATCTATTATGATAATAACCTCCTTTTTCAAACAATAACCCTTCTTTCACACATAAATCTCTAATATAATTTGATTCTATTCCAGCTGGTTCTTTTGTTTTATTATTTCTTACAATTTCTACACCAGTATAAAGTCCACAATTATCTACATAACCAATTAATTTATATTTTTTCTTTAATTTTTTGATACTTTTGAAAAAATATCTGCCTTTTTGATTTACTTGGTCTAAAAAACTTTGATTAGAAATAGTATCTAAGACATAATTACCAGCGCTACATGCTAGAGCATTTCCAGCCTGAGTTGAAACATATGCTCCTGGTGACCATGTTGAGAAAATCTTCTCTTTACCAATAATTGCTGATAATGGAAGACCACCTCCTAGAGCTTTAGAAGTACATATTATATCTGGTACTATACCTGAATGTTGATAAGCCCACAGTTTACCACTTCTACCTAAACCATTTTGTATTTCATCAACAATTAATATCATACCATGCCTATCTGCAATTTTTCTCAAAATCTGTAAATATTCTTTTGGGGGAATATAATAACCTGCAGAACTTTGAAATGGTTCAACTAAAATTGCTGCAACATTATTTATATTGTGAAAGCCATCAGTATATGGTGTTTCTTTGCCTTCTAACATTTGTTGAAATATTTTCAAACTATTTATATCATATCCAGGATACTTATCGTTTGGTTTCCTATATTGATGTGGAAATGGAAAATACCCTACATCATTATTAGGCCTAATAGGATGAAAATATTGATGAGATCCGCCCTTAGTTGTTAGTCCTGCTGTACCATATGTGACACCATGATAATCACCAAATGCTGTTAAAATATACGGCTTTCCAGTATAATGTCTTGCGGCTCTAATGGCTAATTCTATTGCGTCAGATCCTGTCACACCAAAAACTACATTAGTTTTTTCATTAATCCCTGATTTGTTATTTAAATTTTTTGCTAATTTAATTCTTTCGGGATGTGGAAAATCAAAATAGTGAGTTAATTTCTTAGATTGTTCAACTAAAATCCTTCTTATATTTTCATTATTATTACCTAATGAAGAAACAGAAAATCCTGACAAAAAATCTAAGTAACCATTTCCATCACAATCATATAAATATGGACCTTCTGCTCTTTCTATAATTGGTGGAACATCAAACAAACCCATTCCAACACTTCCAATTGACTCTTGTTCAATCCAAGCAGTTAATGCCTTTTTTGATTCATTACCAAAATGTGATTTTTTTATTTTTTCTTTAGCTTCTTTTTTGTTCATATTTATTTAAAAATATAATTTGATTATATCTAATATGTTAGATTAATTGCAGTTTTTTATACTATTATTTTATTTATTTTTTGTCAACATAATATATCTATCATATCAATATATCCTAGAGTTCATCTTCAAACGTAGTTATAAAACTCGTCATTAATTGTTATAATATTACATTAAAGTGACGAAGAGAGGGGATGGAACAAAAGAGCCCTTTTCGTATCTTGAGAACATCCTACCTCTCTACTAAGGGGGTGATTTGAGTGTTATGACTAACTCATAGCTTGGACCAATTAATATGTGGAAGGACAACAGCAATTCATTTGTGTTATTTGGAGTGATATTTCTTAATCATAAACAATCGGCTATTTTCAAAAATAATCTTCAATAATCATTGCCCAAATTAACCTCAAACAAACTACTTCTTTCCGGCTGCTGTGTCACACATGGAGTGCAGGACGGCCTTTCGTCCTCAGTTTACGTGATGCTACCAATACTCGCACAGCATTTTGGTCTTGGATACATGCAGATCGGGTTGATTCGGGCCACACACAGTGGTGCGATGTGGCTTCTTGAGATTCCTGCCGGAATCCTTTCCGAACGTTTCGGGGAAAGACGACTCCTAGTGCTTGGGCTTGTGGGCGCGGGAACCGGCTACTTCGCATTATCTTTTGTAGTTGGATTCCAAGGAGTTTTGCTGGCCTTGTTTGTAGCTGGCTGTGGAGCCGCATTCCAACACTCTTTGTGCTCATCCCTGATCAGTCAGTCTTTCAGAGAATTTGAACACCGTATTGCTCTTGGAAGCTACAACGCTAGCGGAGAGATCGGAAAACTGGCCTTCACCCTGACGGCAAGTCTTCTACTCGGTATAGGTTTCGGTTGGCAAAGTATCACTCTTGGATATGGTTTGTTGGCGGCTTTGGTTGCATTGACGATCTGGATCCTGCTGGGAGTAGAACGTACTAGAGCATTTCCTGTTATGAAATCAAAGGATGTTAAAAGGAGCAACAGCTGGGGGATCAAGGATCAACTTGGCTTTGGCACTCTGGCGGCCATCGTATTTCTCGACATTTTGGTTCAAGACGGATTCCTCGTGTTTATTGCTTTCGTGATGATCGAAAAACAGGTTTCAACTGGATTGGTTGCATTCGCAGTGGCAGCAACACTCAGCGGCGGAGTCTGCGGCAAATTTGCTGGAGGTTTCCTTGCAGCCCGTTTGGGGGTTATCCGATCACTGATTTTATTTGAACTACTTACAGCAACAGGAATCTTGCTGGTGCTATTCGCACCGGGAAACGTTTCTTTTTTCCTCCTGCCTATGGTGGGTGTATTTCTGCAGGGCTCATCCTCAATCACTTATGGCACTGTCAGCAATCTAGTCCATGAACAGCGACAATCACGCGGGTTCGCAATTATCTACACCATTGCTAACGCAGCAGCTGTCATAGGTCCGATCATTTTTGGTTTGATTGGTGATAGTCTTGGATTCAAGTTTACGATGACGATAATGGTCTTTCTAATTCTTGTTCCTTTGCCTCTTTGTTTTCCACTGAACTTGGCTTTGAAGAGGAATACTCTTAATTTATGATAAAAATAATTCAGTTGAAAAATCATTTTCAATCTGATGGCAATAACTGTGGTGCAATAATTTCTGGCCACAATCGACAAACAAATATCAACAACAAAAAACCTTCTGCTGTTGAAACTAATATGGCTAGTTCAGTGCCTAACCAGTTAGCGAGAAGGCCAATGTGTAAAATACCAACTGTATTTAAACCAATACTGGCTGTTAACAAACCCATCATACGACCTCTAGCCACCAGAGGAGTACAAAACATAATCAGTGTGGCCTGCATTGCCGAGAAGCATCCCCATCCGACACCAGTAAAAAACATACATATCACAGCGGAAACAAAATCGGAAGATTGAGCAAAAGAAAACCCCATTAGTAGAAACAAAAAAACTCCATATGTATAAAATTTTCGATATAAATTAATCCTAGTTATTGACACAATCACTAGAGAGCTAATTATAGCTCCAAGACCTTCAGTGCTAACAAGTAAGCCTATTAAAAATGGGCTAAGCTCTAGTACTTCTTTCCCAATAACGGGTATCAGTGACACAAACGGGAATCCCAACAAATTAAAAACAATCGTAACAGCTAAAATACCTTTCAGAGTTCGGTCCTTTCTGAGCAATATAAGACCATTGGTAAGTTCAGTTAAGATACCCTCTTGATTACTAGCTAACTTTATGCCTGCGGTTCTGGTTCCAAAGATCGTAACTAGGAATGACAGTAAATAAATTATTGCTCCTAAAAAAAATACACCTTCAATTCCATAATATTCCAAGAATAAACCGCCTAAGAATGGACCAAGAAAACGAGTAAAATTACTAGTCAATGAGTCAAGAGTCATTGCAGTACCAATTTGTTCAGGCTTAACAACATCGGCAAAAAGTGTTCTACGTAAAGGATTGTCAAGTGCCCAAAGAATCCCGTTGAAAATTACACTTGTACAAATAAGCCAGAATGATATTTG
>NYYH01000095.1 GCA_002686705.1 Bacteroidota bacterium | reverse complement strand
CAGATTCTGAATACTTTTTCTTAAAGAGTAACTATTTCAATAATACAATGAAACAGTAAAGTACGGATGTTTGATCTAAAAGCCTTTTGTATAGTGTGATTATGATCTTGAATGTGAATCTTCATTACTACCTGAGCATTAATGAGATGTGTTGTTAATATAGAGATTATTTGTATTTATGGTTACGATAAGATTACCTTGTTCCCCATAAAGATCCTCAAAAATGTTTCGATCATATCCAAATAAAATGAAATGTGATTTAGAAATATTTATGTTCTGATATAATTCCCACTCATAACTATCAAAACCAATCATGATTTCTTCACAAACTACATCTAGTTTAATTTTAAGTGCTAAAAAAACTTCAAGGATACAATTACTAGAATCTATGTTTTTTATTGAATTTATGAAATGACCTTCAGGAAAGACCGGAGCTACTGTATTTAATTTTTCCCAACTTATAGATAATTCAAGGAAATCAACCTTTAGATTATACTTAATGAATTTTGGATGCTCTTTCCCCAAATCCTTTTCTAGATTACGATTCAAATTTTCAGACAATTTAGCAGATATATCTCCTTGATAAAATATGATGAGAGAAGACAGGCTTAATAGTAAAATAACAAAAAATATGATTATTTTATTCATGTTCTTTTATATTTTTTCGTGACCATATTAAATAATCTTTAAATTTCATATCAGTTTTTGCATAGTTTTTTTTAAGAAACCATCTGATTATTTCAGATTGTGTATAATGATCACGCAATACCAGAATCAATTTGCCACAAGATTTTTTATCATGATCACCTTTAGAAGATTGAAAGAAGTAACATCCACCACGATTTAAAATAGAAGCAGTGGAATCTGCATTGCTATTATTTGTAATATAATTTGTGAATTGATCAGAATATCCTATATCTGTAACATAAGGCTTTTTGTATTCGGAATAGGCTCTCCAATAACTGAATGAGCCTTGCATAAGAATACATAATAATAATAATGGTGTGATTATCTTTTTGTGTTGTTTGAAACTTGCCAATAGTGTCAGATTGAATGCCAATAAAGGCGTCAGAAATTGATAGTGATGGGGAGTCATATGCATTCCAGTCAAGAAGAAGAATACGCAAGAAAAATTGAGAATTGTCAATGCCATGAAAAGCTTTTGTTTTTCCAGATCTATTCCGTTCACTGCCTTAATCTGTAGGCTAAATAAATTTATGTAACTAATCTTAGTGAATGTTAAATAAGTTGAAAATATGATCATAATCATCATTAGAATTGATGAGAACGTTAATAAAGCATCGAAAAATTCTGTAAAAGGATATGTGTTGGTTCCATAGAATGAATAGTCTATATACTCTGAAGTCAATTCCCAGCCTCCTAAAAAGTTCATATATTCGAATATCGCGGAAAAATTTTTAAAAAATTTTCCTGCAATTTTATGATTTCCCCAATCAAGTATAAACAAATAAAAATGTATCCAAGGATATACTAGGATTAATTGGATAAATACATGTATTATCTGATTCAAAAAACTTGGTAATCTTTTGAAAAGAAAAAGTATGAAGACAAAAGACGGGATTAAAATTATAGTCTGAGGCATCATTTGCACGATGATATTAAGCATGATGCCCGAAACATGAAAATATTTTACCGAGGATCCTTCATTAATTTGTTTGGCTAACGATAAAATGAATAGGCACATGAAAAAAGGAATATAGTTTGGATTCCAGAAGTATGAAGCAAAAAATAATGACCAAACATGTGTAGCAGAAAATAACAGGAAAAAAATACATTCAAAGCAACCAAATTTTTTGTAAATATAATTGGCTAAAAGCAATACTCCAATAATATATAAAAAAGCAACTGACCCATATAAGAACATTGGTTCATCAGAAATGTATACAAGAGGCGAAACAAAGTAATAAAATGCAGGAAATGAGTACATTCCATTACTGTGCTTGTACCCATGTAGGGGGAAGTTCCCTTGAAGTATATCTTTTGCAATCCTAATTGCTTCTTCTTGATCCCAAGATATTGAATTCGATGGTATTGATAAAGTAAAGTAGAGTAAACAGCAACTAATAAACAATAATATTAACAATAGTTTTGTTTTATCAATTAACATTTATGAGTTTTCTTGTCGAATATTATTAAATATCTGAAATCTTTTCAGGGGGAATCATTTCTTTTAATGGATTTGTGAAAATTTTTTAACCAGCTAACTGTACATGGAAGATCAGTATTTAAAATCACTAAAATTCCAATGAAATATTAAATTCCGACTGTCTACTTCCAGAGTCTTTTTTCTCTGAAATTCTTTAGGAAAGACCGGAAACTGGAGAAAAGGAATTGTGGAATACTGTCAATTTAAAAAAAATACATTTGATATTAGTTTTTATAATCCTTTTTGATGAAACCATATTAATGGAAACGACTGAATTAGCAGATGATAACTACATCTTTAACAGCTTATAAATTCTCCTTGATCCATAGTATTCGCAATTTTGTTGAGTGATATTCTCATATAGTAAAAACCACAACAAATTATTCAGTACTCCTTTACACAAATATATAGTTTAATATCGCCAAAACTAAATGGTACTAATAAGTGTTGTGGCAGTACTTTTCTAATTAGATAAAAGGGACTTCCTAACCCATAGGGTAAAATAGCATTAATTTTTTCTGCTAAATACGGAATCGATATATAGTGGACATACCTTTCGGCTCTTATGATTTTGAATCCTGCTCTATTCAAAAATTGTTCAGTGGTATTACTGTTAAAATAAAATAGGTGCATGTCCATTAACCAAGGCCAACGTTTCCCCGTCAATTTTGGAAACCAATTGTCAACATCGAGTGTGGAAAAACAAAAAACTCCATTTTGTTTCATAATAGAGTTTATTTGGGTTAGAAATGCTAAAGGGTCCTTCAGATGTTCAAGCACATCCCAGGAGACTACTGCATCATAATCTGATGCCAATTCTTTGATATTGTCTTCAAGTGTACCAGTTCTAGTGTTTATTTTCAGTTGACTCCTGGCATATTCAGAGGCCCATTTTGATGGTTCCACACCAATGTAGTCCCAACTAGGATATTTTTTTTGGAATGATTCAAGAAAAAACCCGCAATATGATCCCACTTCAAGAAGATGCCCTTTATCTGGCAAGTATGGAGATATCTGAACTAAAGATTCTTGAAATGTTTTTTTGCGTGATTTTTTATTTTCAAGATAGGTAAGATCTTGAACTTCAGAGTAAATAGTTTCTATATCCTTTGGATAACTTGACTCGGGGACGAAACTTAAGTCACAAATGAGGCAATTGAATACTTGTGGTTTGGACTTATGCTCTAGACTGGTACATCTATACGCTTCAGCTTCATAATTGTCATTATTTTTATTTCCATGACTAACTTCAACTATACACTGACTATTGCATAAGTAACAAGAACTCTTTATTTCTGCCGGGTTGATTAAATAAGTTTGTTTTTTATAAAATCTTGACAGAAACAGTTTTGAAAGCTTATACATGCTCCTAAATATTTCTGTTTTGGGAATTTTAGATTCCCCATGAAAACGATCCTTAAAATGTATTGGGACTTCGGCAATTTCTACATTAATACAATTTATTTCATTAACGCATTCCAGAAAAAACGAGTACCCATTTGATTTTATTGCACTTAAATTTAATGAATTAAACAAAGCAACACGAAATCCTCTAAATGAAGTCGTGCATTCATGTATTTTAATACCTAGAATTATTCTAGCAACGTGATTTGCAACTAAGCTAATCCATTTTCTGTATCCAGTATAATCACTTTTACCACCTTTCATGTACCGTGAGCCAATTACAAAATCTGATGTTTTTAATTGATCCAACATCAACGGAATTGTGTTTGGAGAATGTGAAAAATCGCCATCCATTGTTACTAATTCCTCGTATTCATTCTTCAAAGCATAAATCATTGCGGCATTATGTGCTGAACCAACTCCCATTTTCTTTGGTCTGTGAATTACGGTAAGACAAGTGTGTGCTGAGTTGAGTTTTTCAAGTATTTCTTTTGTTCCATCTGTTGAGTTATCATCTATTATCAATACATCATAATCTGGTGAAATTTTGATTATGCTATAGAATAGATCTGAGATATTTTGATTCTCATTGTATGTTGCAATGAATATTAAAATTTTTTTTGTCATTAATCGTATATTTTTTTAGCTAATTTAATCCCTCATTTACCCAATAACAGAAGTATCTTTACAATTACTAGATTTTAGAGACATACATGATGATAAATATTTCAATATTAATACTTGTTAAAATGCTGCAACAACTAGTAATAGTTTGCTAGATTTTTTCATTATCATTGAAATTATTAAGGCATTAATTCATAAAGATATTTTTTGTACCAATCTCCAAGAGTTCAATTAATTTTTTTATATATATGTAAGTTTTGATACGAATGAAGAATTTCATAATCCTCAGACAGATTTATTTTATTTAAGCATTGCTCCAGATCTTCAATTAAATAGTGATTTAAGGATTTTGCAAATACTAAATATTTTGTTTCCGCAACTAACAGATCTCGTCGCATTGGTGCACAGTTTCCATTACTATCCTGTGTGATTGCTAAAATATTTGTACGATTGAATTGAGGCCCCAGTGAAGTTTGTACCGCGATAGGCTCACCTTTTGAAAATTGATCAAATTCGATCAGTTCTTTTCGAATGGCCCTATGCAACTTATCTGGGATTGAGGCATATAATTCTCTCATTGGGCTTGGCGGTAGCATGCTAAGTACGCAAACAATCCATCCAGCTAACAGCCATTGCCCAGCCCTTTTTTCCTCCCAAAACCTAAGCTTGAGACTGCCTGATGCAACAATGAGGACCATTGCTACCATAAGTAATGTCGAGGGAATATCGTCATAATGATAGCTCGTCGAATACATTTTAGGACCGCTTGAAAGCAAATTAACCCCAATTGCTGGACCTGCAATAATTCCAAATCGCCAGAATATTAAAGGTAAAAAACCTAGTGGAATTAATATTTTAAACAGATATATTAATTTCCCTGGAATACCCTGAAATGGTCCAACAGGCATACTCCAAGATTCTTCAAAATTGCGAAAATATGGCATGACATGAAACATTATAAGGTAAATGGAAATGATACCTCCACTAATAAGAAAAAAACCCATTTTTTTATTAGGTGTTGCTAAAACCATGAAACACCCAAAACCAATCCAAACTGCACCAAGATTTTCCTTGAAGCCAAGAATTACAATCATTGTAAACCAAAAACGCAGCCATAGTTTCCGCTGAAAGCACAAGAATGCATAAAGAATAAATGGAGGAGCCAGAGCTGAAGGTTGAAATTCATAATAAAGACTGTTCAAGGCGGGAGCATAAAATAGCATCCATGCAGTTCCTAAAATTACCGTGACACTCCATGCTTGCTCTTTATTTTGAAAGGATTCTTTACAAATTTTATGGATCAACAGCGGCACACTCAAATAGGCAACTGTTTTTGCCAAAGTTACCCAGTGAGTGCTTGGGAACCATAAATAGAATAAAGCCAGTGGTGACATCGAAGGAGAGAAGTGATCGGCCCAATTGTGAGTGCCCAAGTAGGATGAATAAAAACGCCCCTGCGAAATGTTGTAAAGCATGTTGCTGTAACTACCCACATCCCAAACATTCCAGCGAAATGAATAGTATTTCAAAATAGTTATCGCGAGATTCAAAACCACATGTACTAAAAACAAGGAAATTAGCCAGCGTTTTGCATAGGAACTATTAGTCCAGTTTGTAGAAATAATAGAAGGTTGCTTGTTCCGAATCTGATAGGTATAGATACCCACAAATATAAGAGCAGGTACCAAAAAAACATCTCTCCCTGCAAGCCCAGACCACCAGACAAGTAACGTGATCCATAGCCACAAAAATATAGGATTTTGAGAAATTACAGAAGAAACACTCAGTTTCATTTTCCAAGAATTTTTTGAGTTTCTTTAACGATCAT